>NZ_AZND01000005.1:0-72978 GCF_000576205.1 Methylibium sp. T29
GGCGTCGGGACAGCGGTGCGTCGCGCCAGGCCTGGAGCGGATAGGCGAGCAGCAGCAGGGCCAGCGGCAGCAGCCACGCCCAGCCGGGCAAGCCGCTCGCGGCGCCGCTGGCCAGCAGCGACACCGGGAAGCCGGCTGCGACGATCAGGCTGCGCATGCGGGTGCCGCTCAGGCTGCCGAGAGCCAGGCCGGTGGCCGAAGCGCAGGCGATCGCCAGCCAGAGCGGTGCGGGTGTCGAGCGCAACAGCAGGAAGAGCGCCCAGGCGGCGGCCCAGCCCAGCAACGCGGGCAGGGGCCAGAGGCGTTGCAATGCCGGCCCGCGGCGGATGCCGCTCGGGGCAACCGGGTCGGGCCGCGCAGCGGTGACCGGTGGGACGGGCAGGGCGGATGACATCGAGGGCGTCCCGGAGGGGGCCGCGAACGGAGGGGCCGGTACCGAGGGCGGCTGCCGGCGGGAGGAGATCAGTGCAGTTGGAGGGCGCCCGCCGCCTTGCCCTTGCCGGCGCGCGCTGGCGGGTTGCACAGGCCGCAGGTGAAGTGCTTGCCGATCTCGTGCGGGTGCGTGACGAAATGCCCACCGCACTTGGAGCATTCGGTCATGGTCAGCATGCCGTTGTCCACGAACTTCACCAGGCGCCAGGCACGCGTGACGGACAGCAGCGCTTCCAGGCCCTGGGCTTCGGTCTGCTCGAGATAGAGACGGTAGGCCTTGATCACGGTGTCGATCTCGTCGAGCGCCGCAACCTTGTTCAGGTATTCGTGGATGTTCAGGAACAGGCTGGCATGGATGTTCGGCTGCCAGGTCATGAACCAGTCCGTGGAGAAGGGCAGCTGGCCCTTGCTCGGCGACTTGCCCGCCACTTCCTTGTACAGGCGCAGCAGGCGCTCGTAGGACAGGTCGGTCTCCGACTCCAGCACCTGCAGGCGGGCACCGAGCTGGATCAGCGTGACGGCACGTTCGATCTGCTTGGCTTCGGTGAGGATGCTCTTGTTGCGCATGATGTCGGTCTCGCAGGGGTCGTCGGTCAGGCGGCTTCCTGATGGCGGCCAGCCATCAGGATGTTGGCGTGCAGGCGGCTGACGCTGTCGTTGGCGGCGCCCTTGCCGTGGTTGGTCAGCAGGCTCCACACCATCTCGTCGTCCACGCGCATGCGGCACAGCAGCGTGTTGCCGGAGGCGATCTTCATCATCTGCGCCGGGCTCAGCAGGCCGATCAGGTCGGCCGTCTCTTCCGAGATGCCGAGGCGGAACAGGGCCTGGTCGCGGTCGGCGCGGATCAGGCTCTGCGCCAGCATCAGGTAGGACAGATTGGCTTCGCGAATCTCGATCAGGATCTGTTCGGTGTTCATCAGGGTGCTCCTCGTGCGGTTGCCGGTCGTCTTTCGCTGGTGCAGCGGGTGTTCGTTTCAGCGTGAAATGGATTGTGAAGATCGGAGATGCACAGGAACATCAGCCCAGTTCTGTGGTTCGGGTCTCGCTTATTCGACCGCCCGTGTCAGGCAACTTCCTACACGCCCCAGTAGGCAGCGCGTCGACGCGGCGGCTCAAGTGGCGGCGCGAGATGCCGATGACGGCCGTGGTGAGGAGGAAAGTGCTCTTCCCGGCCAGGCTGACAGGAAACCCGCAGCCCTCAAGTTGCCAGGACGGGCTCCGATAACCCCCACAACGGGACCAAGCGATCGGTTCCGGGGTCCGGAGTAGGCGACCGATGTTTCGTAGAGGGCACAACCATTCCGCCCCTCCCACGAGATCTGAGGATGACGTACGCCGGGCGCAGCAGGCCCTCGAAACCCGCTGTTGGAGATCGAGGGTTAGTTCACGGTGATGAGGCCCCAGGGCCGAGCCACCGAGGCAATGCCGGCGCTGCCGGAGAGTCATTTCAACCGTTCAGGAGATTCAGATCATGGCAATGTCAGTCAACACCAACATCGTTTCGCTCAATGCGCAACGCAACCTCGGCACCTCTCAGTCGTCGCTGGCAACGTCCATGCAGCGCCTGTCTTCCGGCCTGCGTGTCAACAGCGCGAAGGACGACGCCGCCGGTCTGGCGATCGCCGAGCGCATGAACGCGTCGGTCCGTGGCCTCAATGTCGCGGCGCGCAACGCCAACGACGGCATCTCGCTGGCGCAGACCGCCGAAGGCGCGCTGGGCAAGGTCGGCGACATGCTGCAACGCATGCGTGAACTGGCCGTCCAGTCGGGCAACGCCACCAACAGCGCCGACGACCGCAAGGCCCTGCAGGCCGAAGTCACGCAACTGCGCGACGAAATCGACCGTGTGGCGAAGCAGACGACCTTCAACGGCCGCAAGCTGCTCGACGGCTCCTTCACCGCGGCGGCCTTCCAGGTCGGCGCCGGCGCCGGCGACAACATCACGGTCGGCAGCCTGACGAACGCATCGGCCAGCAACCTGTCGAAGATCACCTACGCCGAAATCTCCAGCGGTGACCTGGCGAAGGACGACACCGACATCACGACGCTGGACGCGATCGCCGACGGCGACCTGCAGATCACGATCGACGACGGCGGCGACAACGAACTGGTGGTCGAGGTGGGTGCGATCGCCCAAGCGAGCTCGGGCTTGGAGCGTCTGGGTCAGGTGGCCGAGGCGATCAACCGCAAGACCAGCGACACCGGCGTGTCGGCCTACCTGGTGGCCAATGACGACGGCACCTACAAGCTCGACATCAAGGCCTCGCGCCTGGATGCCGACGGTGCCCCGCTGTCGGTGGAGTTCACCGGCTTCGATACCACGACCACGGGTCTGGACGAAGGCGACGTGCCCGCCGCGGTGACGGATGCCATTGGCATCGACGCGCTGAGCATCGAGACCGAATCGGATGTGTGGGTGTCGATCAAGAAGATCGACAGCGCACTGGACCAGGTGAACAGTGCCCGCGGTACCCTGGGCGCGATCCAGAGCCGCTTCGAGAATGCGGTGTCGAACATCCAGATCCAGGCGGAGAACACCGCGGCCTCGCGTGGCCGGATCATGGATGCCGACTTCGCGTCGGAAACGGCCAACCTGTCGCGCTCGCAGATCCTGCAGCAGGCCGGTACCGCCATGGTGGCCCAGGCCAATCAGCTGCCGCAGCAAGTGCTGTCGCTGCTGCGCTGATCGGCCTCCCGCGGCGGCCTCCGGGCCGCCGGCCCCGGGATCCTCGGGCCCCGTCCGTCAGGACGGGGCCTTTTGCTTTCCGGGGCCGAAATGCGCCGGAAGTCGGCCTCTTTTCGATCCATCGTCACCCCCGCAGGTCACCAAGAATGGCTACACCGAACAGGTAAGCCGGCTTCGGGCCGGAGATCCTCGATTCTTCAAGGAGCATTTCCATGGCCCAGACCATCAACACGAACGTCATCTCGCTGAATGCCCAGCGGAACCTGAACACCAGTCAGTCCTCGCTGGCCACCTCGATGCAGCGGCTGTCGTCGGGTCTGCGCGTCAACAGCGCGAAGGACGATGCCGCCGGCCTGGCGATCGCCGAGCGCATGAACACCCAGGTGCGCGGCTTGAACGTCGCGGCGCGCAACGCCAACGACGGCATCTCGCTGGCCCAGACCGCCGAAGGCGCGCTGGGCAAGCTGGGCGACATGCTGCAGCGGATGCGCGAACTGGCGGTGCAATCGGCCAACGCCACCAACAGCGCCGACGACCGCAAGGCGCTGCAGGCCGAAGTGAACCAGCTGCGCGACGAGATCGACCGTGTGGCCAAGCAGACCAGCTTCAACGGCAAGAAGCTGCTCGACGGCTCCTTCACGGCGGCGACCTTCCAGGTCGGGGCCAACTCCGGTGATGCGATCACCGTCGGCAGCCTGACCAACGCCACCGCGGCGGTGCTCTCGAAGATCACCTACGCCGAGGGCGCGAGCGCCGACCTGACGCTCGACGGCACGACCATCACGGACCTGGCCGCGATCGCCGACGGCGACCTGCAGATCACGATCGACGGCGGTGGCGCGAACGAGCAGATCGTCGAGGTCGGCCCGATCGCCGAGGCCAGCACCGAAACCGAACGCCTGGGCCAGATCGCCGAGGCGATCAACCGCAAGACCACGGACACCGGCGTCTCCGCCTACTTGGTGAAGAACGACGACGGGACCTTCAAGCTCGACATCAAGGCATCCAAGCTGGATGCTACTGGCGCCGCGCTGGCGGTGGAGTTCACCGGCTTCACCACCGCGACGACGGGTCTGGACGAAGGCGACGCGATCGCCGAGGTCGCCGACGACATCGGCCTGAGCGACTTGAACATCGAGACCGATTCCGCCACCTGGGTGTCGATCAAGAAGATCGACAGTGCGCTCGACCAGATCAACGGCGCACGCGGCACGCTCGGCGCGCTGCAGAGCCGCTTCGAGAACGCGGTGTCGAACATCCAGATCCAGGCCGAGAACCTGTCGGCCGCGCGTGGCCGCATCATGGACGCCGACTTCGCGATGGAAACGGCGAACCTGTCCCGCGCCCAGATCCTGCAGCAGGCCGGCACTGCGATGGTGGCGCAGGCCAACCAGCTGCCTCAGCAGGTGCTGTCGCTGCTCAAGTAAGACGCCTTCCGGCGACCTGCTTCGGAGAGCCGCGGCTGTCCGGTGCCTGACGGCGCCGGGCCCGCGGCTTCAGTTTTCTGCGCGAGCGCCGATAGCCCCTCATCAATCCGTCCGGACTCAGCATGGCCATCTCTTCACCCGGTCTCGGCAGCGGCCTCGACGTCAGCAGCATCGTCTCGCAGCTCGTGGCGCTGGAGCGCAAGCCGCTGGAGAAGATGCAGACCGCGGCGACGTTCATGCAGACCCAGGTCTCGGCCTACGGTCAGTTGCAGAGCCTGGTGTCCGCCGTCGGCGACGCTGCGAAGGCGCTCGCCAAGCCCACCCTGTGGCAGGCGGCGTCGGCAGGCACCAGCGACGCCACCTCGGTCGCCGCCACCGCCAGCGCGGGCGCCGCCATCGGCAGCTATTCGGTCAGCGTCTCCCAGATCGCACGCGCGCAGAGCCTGGCCTCGGCGGTGTTCACCGCGCCGACCGACGTGGTCGGTGCCGGCAAGATGACGATCGAACTCGGCGGCTACAACGTCGCGAACGATCCGGCGTTCACCCCGAAGACCGGATCGACGACGCTCGAACTCGAGTTCGCGGAGGGCACGACGCTCGAGCAGGTGAAGACGCAGATCAATGCGGCGAACGCCGGGGTCTCGGCGGCGATCGTGCGCGACGCGAACGGTGCCCGCCTCACGCTGACCAGCACCACGACCGGACTGGACAGTACCCTGCGCGTCGCCGTCAGCGACGCCACCGGGGCGCTGACAGGCCTGGCCTACGACCCGGCCAGCGGTGCCAACCCGATGACGCAGACGCAGGCCGCGGTCAACGCCCTCGCATCGATCAACGGCCTGGCGATCGAGTCGCCCACGAACCGCCTGACGGGCACGCTGGACGGCGTGACGCTCGATCTCGTGAAGGTCACCACCGCACCGGTCACCGTGAACGTCACGACGAACACCGGGACGATGCGCGACGCGATCAAGAAGTTCTCCGACGCCTACAACGCGCTCAACACCTACCTGGTCACGCAGACCAAGTACGACGAGGAGAACAAGATCGGCGGCACCTTGCAGGGCGACAGCGCCGCCGTGGGGCTGCGCAATCAGTTCCGCGCCATGCTGCGCCAGGACAGCGCGGCCTCGGCCGAGCTGACCCGCCTGTCGGACATCGGCTTCAACGTGCAGCGCGATGGTTCCATCGTGCTCGACAACGCCAAGCTCGACGCGGCGCTCGCGAAGCCGGCCGAGCTGTCGAAGCTCTTCACGACCAATGACACGGCGAACCCCGCGTCGACGGGCCTGGGTGTGCGTTTCCAGAAGCTGGCCGACATGTCGACCGGTACCGACGGCGTGATCGCCAGCCGCAATGCGGGGATCAAGGCCCGCCTGGAGCGTAACAAGGACGACCAGGAGAAGGTCAACGACCGTGCCGACCGCATGCAGGTCCGGCTGACCCAGCAGTACACGGCGCTGGACACCCAGATGGCCAAGCTGACCGCCCTGTCGACCTACATGACGCAGCAGCTGACCGGCCTGTCCAACCTCTACAACAAGAAAGACTGAGGTCGTTCCCGATCCGCGCATTCGCGGGGTCGGTTGAAACGCAGGGCGATTTTCGAGTGTGTGGCGCTCAAGACCGGGCGCGCAGCGGCCGATAAACACTCAGCCCCACTCGAATGCCGGACCTTCAGTCATGTTTGCCCAGAGCAGCCCCTACTCGCCGTCGCGCCACCACGCCTCCAGCCAGGCCTACAACCTGGTCGGCGTCGAGACCGGCATCGGCGGCGCCTCGCCCCACCAGCTGGTCGCGATGCTGTTCACCGGATTGCTCGATGCCGTGGCGCGTGCGCGCGGCGCACTGCGCGACGGCCAGATCGAGCGCAAGGCGCACGAACTGAGCCGGGCGGTCCGCATCGTCGAGGAAGGACTCAAGGGCGGGCTGAGCCCGGCCGGCGGCGCCCTGACCGAGCAGCTGTCATCGCTCTACAGCTATGTCAGCACGCGCCTGATGCAGGCCAACCTGCGCAACGACGATGCCGCGCTGGCCGAATGCGTCAGCCTGATCGAGCCGCTGCGCGATGCCTGGTCGACGATCCGCGCCCAAAGCGACATGCCGGCGGTTCGCTGAGCGTCCCGACGACGATCCATCGACAAGGAAGTTTTTCGATGAGTACGCCATTGCTGAACTACTACGAGGCCATCGAACGCGCCAGCGAGCAGATGCTCGAGGCCGCGCGCGGCGGCAACTGGGACCAGGTCGTGAAGCTCGAAGGGGCCTGCGCGGTGCTGATCAATCAGCTCAAGCAGGCTGCGGCGACCCGTGAACTCGGCGCGGACGAACGCCAGCTCAAGACCCGCATCATGAAGCGCATCCTCGTCAACGACGCCGAGGTCCGTACCCTGGCCGAGCCCTGGCTCGAGGACCTCGATCAGCTCCTGGCCGGCCGGCCGAAGATGCTGCACTGATCGAAACCGAACCCGACTCCCATCAGACTGCTGCCGAGAGAATCCGAGCGATGGAAACGCTGCCGATGCCGCTGGAGGCCATGAGCGGTTCTCCACATGGCCTGGGTGAATTCAGGGTGAGCGCGCCGGCCGAGGTGTTCAGCCTGCTCAAGCAATGCGCCGACGGCAACGTGCTGTTGAGCCTCAGCTCCCCGGAGGGCGCCGCCTACACGACCACTGTGTGGGCACTGGACCCGGCGCGGGGGCTGCTGTGCCTGAGTGCCGACGGCGGCGACATCAAGCTCCAGCGCCTGCTGGAGAGCGAGGAGGTGGTCGCGGTGGGCTACCTCGACAGCGTCAAGCTCCAGTTCGACCTGCACGACCTGGTGCTGGTGCACAGCGGACGCGCCAGCGCGCTCAATGCGCGCTTCCCGCGCGAGCTCTACCGTTTCCAGCGACGCGGCAGCTACCGCGTGCGGCCGCTGCTCAACACCAGCCCGACCGCCACGCTGCGTCATCCGGCGCTGCCCGACATGCAGCTGAGCCTGCGGGTGCTCGACGTGAGCATCGGCGGCATTGCGCTGTTCCTGCCCGACGATGTGCCGCCGATCGAGCCGGGCGTGCAGATCGCGCAGGTGCAGGTCGATTTGGACGGTGACACCCGCCTGCAAAGCGGCCTGATCGTCCACCACGTGACACTGCTGCACCACGAGTCGCGCGGCGCGCGGCTGGGCTGCGAGATGCTGAACCTCGGCGGCGAAGGCGAGCGCGCGCTGCAACGCTACATCGACCAGACGCAGAAGCGGCGGCGCCTGCTCTCCTTGTGACGGTCCTGCAGGCCGCTCGGCCCGGAGGCGGGGCGGGCACCCGCCCGTGTTTTCCACAGTCGGGACAGCCTGTCCGACAGCCTCCTTGACCTTACACTCCGTGACAGTTGTCCAGGCCTCCTGCCTGGCCGAGCAGTTGCTGTCCGAGCCCGTGCCTTTGGTCACTCCCGCTGCCCTTCCTGCCCAGCCGCCACCGGTGAGCGCTGCCGACGCCGTGGTTCTGTGGCACGGCTTTCTCGACACACTGAACGATCCCCTGCTGATGCTCGACGCGCAGGCGCGCGTGCGTTTCGCCAACACGGCCGCCCTGAGGCTGTTCCCGTTCGAGCCGGGCATGCCGCTGGAAGATCTGCTGCCGGTGATCGACGGCGGTCTGGTGTCCTGGGTCCTGGATGTGCTGGAGGGCCGGGCAGACGAGCTGCTGAGCAGCTTTCCCGATGCCGCGCTCAGCCAGCTCAGCGCCCAGCGCTGGGCCCTGCGCCTGCCGCCAGCGCGGCGCGAGCGCGTGGCGGCCGCGGTGCAGACCGCGGCGGAACCGCTCGCGAGGTGCGCCGGCTGTACTGGCACTCGCCGTTTCCTGCCATCCTGGAAGACGGCCACTTCCGCATCGTCGACGTCAACCAGGCCTTCGTCGACTACACCGGCTGGTCGCGCAACCGCCTCGTCGGCATGGACACGCTGACGCTGGTGCCGATCGAGGACCACCTGCTGTGGGAATCCACCCGCGACCCGCCGGCAGGCGCTGAACTGCCGGCGCTGATGGAGCGCCGTCTGGTCGACGCGCAGGGGCGTGACCGCTGGTTCCGCGGGGCGCGGCGTCAGGTCACGGACACCGAGGGCCGTGCACTGTGCCTGACGGTGATGCAGGACTGCACCGCCGAGAGGGCGGCCCGAGAGCGGGCGGAGCGTTCACTCAGCGAGCTCGATCAGTGGTTCGAGCTCAGCCCGGTCGGCATGCTGGCCTTCGACGGCGCCGGCCTCGTGCTGCGCAGCAACGCCGTTTTCGAGGCCCTGGTCGGTCGGGTGCCGGTGCTGTTGAGCGAGGCTCCCCCGGGACTGAACGACCTGCTGGGCTGGCATGGGCCACGCAGCCTCGGTGCGCTGCAGCCGGGTGGCGAGGCCGCCGAGCGGCGCGGCTGGGTCGCGGCCTTGCCAGGGGCGCGCTCCCGCTCTCCCCGCCATCTGCGGGCGAGGGTGCGCTGCACCGATGCCGTGGCCGGTAGCGAGCCGCGCTACATCGCGGTGATCGAGGATCTCAGCGCGGAGCAGGCGCTCGATCTGGCGCAGGCCCAACTCGGGGCGCTGGTCGACGCGGCCGGCGTCGGCGTGGCGCTGCAGAGCGTCAGCCGCGATCTGGTGCTGTCCGATTCACTGCCCGAGTTCGAGCGGCTGCAGCGGGCGCTGCGCGCCGGCGAGGCGGCTCAGGCGCGCTACGCGATCCGCCATCCCGAACTGGGCATGCGCTGGCTGCTCACGCGCGTGTCGCCACGGCCGGACGGGGACGGCGACCCCTCGGTGGTCACGCTCGACGTCACGGAGCAGGAACATAGCCGCGCTCGCAGCGAGGAGCTGCTGCGGGAGCTGAGCAGCATCCTCGAGAGCTCGAGTGCCGGCATCGCCTTCCTGCGCGGCAACACGTTGGTGCGCTGCAATCGCAGCTTCGAACGCATGCTCGGCACCACCTCGGGCGCCGTGGCCGGGTGCAGCGTGCGCGAGCTGTTTGCCGGCCAGCCGCAGGCGCGGCTCGCGGTGGAAGACGCCGAGCTGGCGTTGCTCGAGTCCGGCGTCTACGAGACGGAGATCGAGATCCTGCTGCCGCAGCACGAACCGCACTGGGTGTCGCTGGCGGCGCGCCGAATCGGCCCCCCCGGCCCTGACGCCGAGGTGGTGGCGGTGCTGTCCGACATCACGCGCCTGAAGCGCCAGCAGGCGCAGTTGGAGCGTCTCGCCGACGAGCGCGAGCGCACGGAATCGGCCATGGCACAGCAGGCCGAACTCACCCGGGCCATCCTCGACTCGGTGTTCGTCGGCATCGTCACCGTGGGGCAGGGGGGCATCGAATGGATGAACCGTTCGGCGCGCCGCATGTTCGGCGGTGATCTGGCCGATTTTCAGCACTTCCCCTTGTGCTGCGTGGCGACCAGCGATCCTCAACACCCGTTCCGCCAGGTCGAAGCGCGGCTGGCGTCGCCCGACCTGCGCACCGAAGCCGCGGCCGGCAGCTTCGAGTGCCGCGTGCAGGCGCGCGACGGCCGAGCCTTCTGGGTGGTCGGTAACGTGGTTCCGACCGGCGATGCCGAGCAACCGCAGCTCACGTATGCGCTGCTCGACATCGACCGCCGCCGCCGCGCCGAGGCGCGCAGCGCGCAGGCGCAGGCCTCGCTGCAGCGGGTCATCGACCTGGCGCCGTTGGCGATTGCCCTGTTCGATGCGGCCAGCGGCGAGTTGCGGCAGGCCAATCCGCAGGTTGCCGCTGCAGCCGGCCTGCCGGGCGAGATGCTGGTCGGCCGCCGGCCGGAGGAACTGCCGTTGCCGATCGGTGGTGACGTGATCCGCGCCGACCTGCAGGCGGCGCTCGACGCCGGCCAGGGCGGTGATGTCACGCTGCGCGAGTACCGCTTCGAGCATGAAGGGCGCCCGCTGGTCTGGGAGGCACGCTACCTGCCGCTCGGGCAGCCCGGCGAGGTCCCGGACGAGGTGCTGCTGGTGGCGGTCGATGTGACGGAGCAGCGTGCCGCCCAGGCGGCACGCCTGGAGGCTGCGATCGCGCAGCGCGAGATGCTGGTGAAGGAGGTCCATCACCGCATCAAGAACAACCTGCAAGGCGTGGCCGGCCTGCTGACGCAGATCGCCCAGCGGCGCCCCGAGGTGGCGCCGGCCATCCACGAGGCCGTGGCACAGGTGCAGGCGATCGCCCAGGTCTACGGCCTGCAGGTGGGCTCGCAGGGGCCGGTGCAACTGGCCGGCCTGGTCGGCGCGATCTCGACCAACCTGCAGCGCGGCAGCGACCGGACCATCACCGTGGAATTGCCGGACGGCGAGGCGCCGCGCTGGGCCCTGCCCGAGGCCGAGGCGATCCCGATCGCGCTGACGCTCAACGAGCTGCTGGGCAATGCGCTGAAGCACGGCAACGGCGCGGTCGAATGCCGGCTCGTCAGTGCGGCCGAGGAAGCGCGCATCGAGATCCGGAACGAGGGGCAGTTGCCCGAGGGCTTCAGCCTCGACCGGGTGGCTGCGGGGGTCTACGGACTGGGACTGGTGCGGGCGCTGCTGCCGCGGCGTACCGCCACCTTCGGCCTGGCGCCGGATGCCGGCGGCGTGCTGGCTTGCGTGAGCCTGCGTCCGCCGGGCCTGGTATCGCTGGAGCCGCGGTCGACGAACATCGGTGTACTTTCATGAGCAAGACCGGCACTCGTGCGGATCAGGCGCGGTCACGGCCATCAAGGGGAATCATTCTTGAGCAGCAAGGGCAAGATCCTCGTCGTCGATGACGACAGGCTGGTGCTGGCGACGCTGACGCACGGCTTGTCCGCGGCCGGCTATGCCGTGGTCGACGCCGACAACGGCGACGACGCCATCCTCGAGGCGCGCACGCGCCGGCCGGACCTGGCCCTGCTCGACATCCGCATGGAGGGCAAGAGCGGATTCGACGTGGCCGCCTACCTGCGAGAGCACGGCAGCGTGCCCTTCATGTTCCTGTCGGCCTTCTCCGACGCGGCCACGGTGGCGCAGGTGCGGGCCCTGGGCGCACTGGATCACCTGATCAAGCCGGTCGACATGCGGCAGATCCTGCCGGCGGTCGAGGCGGCGTTCAAGCGCATCCGCGGCGGGGTCGAACCGGTCGCCGAAGTCGGCGCGCCGCGTCCGCGCGATCCGCTGTCCGATCCGGTGGCCATCGCGGTCGGCGTGGTGATGCACCGGCACTCGCTGCCGCGTGCCGTGGCGCTGGAGCGGCTGCGCCGGCTGGCGACGCATCACGGGCGGTCGCTGGAGGCCGAGTGCGAGCAGCTCCTGGCCGCGGTCGAGCTGTTGTCGGCGCCTGCGGCGCCGTGAACCGAGTGGCCGTCTTGGCGTCGATCGTTTCAGGTGGACAGGGTGAAGTAGAAGCGGGCTCCGCGGTCGACCTCGGCTTCCGCCCAGATCTCGCCGCCATGGCGTTGCACGATGCGCCGCACCGACGCCAGGCCGACCCCGGTGCCGGCGAAATCGCTGCTGCTGTGCAGTCGCTGGAACACGCCGAACAGCCGATCGATGAAGCGCATGTCGAAACCGGCGCCGTTGTCGGCCACGCAAAACGCACTGTGCTCGCCTTCGACCACGCGGCCCAGTTCGATCCGGGCAACGTGGCGATGGGCGCTGTATTTCCAGGCGTTGCCCAGCAGATTTTCGAGCACCACGCGCAACAGGGTCGGATCGCCGGTGACCAGCAGGCCGGGCGCGATGCGGACATCGACGCGGCGTTCGGGCGCCTGGCGCTGCAGATCGTCGATCACGTAGCTCGCGAGTTGCGACAGGTCGACCGTCTGGCGCGCCAGAGGCAGCGCGCCGAGTCTCGACAGCGCCAGCAGCGCGTCGATCATGCCGTTCATGCGGGCTGCGGCCCCGAGTACGCGGTCAAGGTGGTCGTTGCCGACGCGATCGAGCAGGCGACCGTAGTCCTCCTTGACGATCTTCGTGAAGCCCTCGACCACCCGGATCGGTGCGCGCAGATCGTGCGACACCAGCGTGCCGAACGACGCCGCATCCTCGTCCGCACCCGCCGGCGACGGGCGTGGGGGCGTCAGGAGCGTCGCGCTCCCCTCGTGGCCAGCGAAGCGGCCCGAGGCGTCGAGGCACACGCATGCCTTCAATCGCCAGCGTTGCAGCGGCCCGCCGCCAGGCGCCGCGAGCCCGACCTCGATGGCCTGGAAATCGGCTTCCGACTCGAGAGCCTGGCGCAGGCCGGGCATCGACGTCTCGTCGAACAGCTGCCAGAACGCCTGACTGTCGCGGCCGGCGTGCAGCGCATGGTCGGCAGGCAGCGCCGTCGCGCGCAGCGCGGTCAGGCGGTGCTGTGCGTCGGTGCGCCACAGCGGGCCCTCGATCAGGCCGAGCAGGCGTCGCACGCGGGCGCGCTCGTCGCGCAGTGCAGCGGCGTCTCGCCGCTGGCGCTGTTGCCACGCCAGGAGACCGAGCAGGACGCCCAGTGCCAGCAGCGCGCCGACCAGCAACAGCCCGAAGGCATGCCAGGGCAGACCCTCGGCAGCGTCGAAGGCAGCTCGCGCGTCGACCGGCAGCAGCAACGCGCCGAGTCCGATGCCCGAGGCTTCCGCGATCCGGGACGGTGCACGCCTGAGGTCGTTGTCAATCGAAATCATGTGATCGATTGTAGAAGTCGCATCCGTGAACGATTGCCGCAGCGGGGCCTCGGCGTCGCGACGGCTCGCCAGCACCCGACAGGAGGGACGGCGGCGGCTTTGCGCGCGGCACCGGGCCACGCCACACTTGCCGACATGCGCACCTGCTCGATCCGCGCCGTCGGCCAACCCGGACGCGAGACGTCCACATCGACACGGCGGGTTCCCGGGTCGGGGGTGGCTCGATGAGCAACGAGCACGTCGACTCGCAGTTCGAGCGTGCCGCGGCCGAGGCGCGCGCCGCGGTCGATCGCCGGGTGCTGCGGCCGCTGCGCGATCTGGCGGTGGCGCGCAAGCTCGCGTTGATCGTGTTCCTGCTGGTCGGCGTGGTCGTCGGCCTCGTCTACCTCAGCAAGCTCAGCTCCGACATCCTGTCCGGCGTGCGCGCTACGTGGCCGGGGACGGGCTGTGGGCCAAAGGCAACCGCGACGCGGTGTTCTACCTGGTGCGCTATGCACAGACCCACGAGGAAGCTGATTACCGCCAGTACGCGGCGGCGTTGTCCGTGACGCTGGGGGACCGGCAGGCCCGACTGGAACTGGAGAAGCCCGATTTCGACTACGACGTGGCGTATGCGGGCTTCCTGGCAGGGCGCAACCACCCCGACGACATCGACAGCCTGATCTGGTTGTTCCGGACCTTCCGCAATCTGAGCTACATGGACCGGGTGATCCAGCTCTGGACCCGCGGCGACGAGGAAATGGCGCTGCTGCGCAGCTACGGCGACACCATCCGCACGCAAGTGCTGAACGGCAGCCTGAGCCCGGCGCACGCTGCCCTCCTGGTCGGCGAGATCGAGGTGCTCAATCGCCGCCTCGTGCCGATCGAGGACGCCTTCTCCACCGTGCTGGGGGAGGCCAGCCGCTGGATCGCCCAGCTGTTGTTCGCTCTGATGCTGGTGACGGCCTGCGGTTTGCTCACGTTCGGGCTGGTGGTCGCCGGCTATCTGACGCGCCGCATCAACCGTCAGATCGACGGGCTGCGCGACGGGGCGTTGCGCATGGCGGACGACGACTTCGAGCAACCGGTGGAGATCGTCTCCGACGACGAACTGGGCCGGCTCGCCGCCACTTTCAACAGCATGCAGGCCCGGCTGCGGGAGCATCGCAGTGCCATCGAAGCCAGCGCCGCCGAGTTGCAGCAGGCCACGGCTGCGGCCCAGGCGCTGGCGCTGCAGGCCGAGACGGCGAGCCAGGCGAAGAGCCAGTTCATGGCGACGATGAGCCACGAGATCCGCACGCCGATGAACGGCGTGCTCGGCATGACCGAACTCCTGCTGGGCACCGCGCTCGATTCGCGGCAGCGACGCTTTGCCCAGGCGGTGTACCGCTCCGGCGAAAGCCTGCTCGAGATCATCAACGACATCCTCGATTTCTCGAAGATCGAGCCGGCAAGCTGGAACTGGCGCCGGCCGACTTCACGCCGCGAGCCCTGGTCGAGGACGTGTTGGAACTGTTGGCGCCTCGGGCGCAGGAGCGCGGGCTGGAGTTGAGCTTCCGGGAGGAGCCCGGCCTGCCGCCGGCACTGCATGGCGATGCGCTGCGGCTGCGCCAGGTGCTCACGAACCTGGTCGCCAACGCGATCAAGTTCACCGAGCATGGCGAGGTGGTCGTCGAGATGCGCCGGGTCGAGCCGACCGCGGCAGAGACGGCCCTGGCCACCGGGGACCGGCTGTGGGTCGAGCTGTGCGTGCGGGATACCGGGATCGGCATTCCCCCCGAGGCCTTGTCACGGCTCTTCATTGCCTTCAGCCAGGCCAGCAGCGGCATGGCGCGACGCTACGGCGGCACCGGTCTGGGGCTGGCGATCTCGCGCCAGCTGGTCGAACTGATGTCCGGATCGATCACGGTCCGCAGCCAGCCGGGGGTGGGCTCGCGGTTCTGCGTTCGGCTGCCCTGATGCCGGCCTCCAGCGACGTCGATGTCGACATGCTCGAACTTCATGACATGCCTGCCCTGCGCGTGCTCGTCGTCGATGACAACGAGACCAACCGGACGGTGCTCGAAAACTTGCTCGGGGCCTGGGGCATGGAGGTCGTGGTGGCGAACGACGGCGTGCATGCGCTGGAGCGGCTGCATGCGGAGCGCGATGCCGCACGCAGCTTCGACATTGCGCTGATCGACATGCAGATGCCGCGGCTCGATGGCCTGCAACTGGCCGACCGGATCTCGGCCGAGCCGGACTTCGCGGACGTGAAGCTGATCATGCTGTCGTCCGTGAGCTCGCCCGACGACGCCAAGCGGGCGCAGGCCGTGGGCTTCAAGCGCTTCGTCAACAAGCCGGTGCGGAAGGCCGAACTGCGCCAGGCGATCCTCGGCGTGTCGGGTGTTGCCGGTGCCGGCGGCGGTTCGTCGCGCAAGATCGGCGCCCATATCCTGGTGGTCGAGGACAATCCCGTGAACCAGGAAGTGATCGGCAGATGCTGCGCCACTTCGGTTGCCGCGTGCAGCTCGCCTCGTCGGCGCTCGAAGGGCTGCGTGCTTTGTGTGCCGAGCGCTTCGACCTGATCATGATGGACATCCAGATGCCGGGCATGGACGGTGTCGAGGCGCTCGGCTGGTTCCGCCGAGGGCCTGGCGAGCGCTTCGCCTTCCGCACTCCACCCACCACGCCGGTGGTCGCGGTGACCGCCAACGCATTGGGGGGTGACCGCGAGCGATTCCTCGGCCTCGGATTCGATGAATACCTTTCCAAACCCTTCCGGCAAAGCCAGTTGCACACCATGCTGTCACAACGCCTGAACATTCCCGACACCGGGGCGGGAGAGCTGACGCCGGCTCCGGCCGAGCCAGCGTTGGCTGGAGCTCCGGCGAGCCCCCCTGCGGCGACGGCCGGAGCTCTGGATGCCCAGGCTCTGCAGCGGCTGCGCGACCTCGATCCCACCGGGGCGAACCGGCTGCTGGAGCGCGTCGTGCAGGCGTTCGAGACGTCCACGGGGCGTTTGCTGCCGCAGCTCGACGAAGCGCATGCAGCGGGCGACCTCGACGGCGTGAAGCATGTCGCCCATACGCTGAAATCCTCGTCGGCCAGCATCGGGGCGCTCAAGTTGTCGGCCCTGTGTGCCGACATCGAGGGCATGATTCGCAACAACGAGGTGCAGGCCCTGGGGTCGCGCGTCGCGGCGCTGCGCGCCGAGATCGCGTCGGTTCGTGGCAGCCTGCACGCTCTGCTGCTGCCTGCCGCCTGACCTGGATCCACGACCCACGCGCTGTCGATCAAGAATTCACCCATGGACCTGCGCGCCGATCCCTCTGTCGACGATCCTCTGGAGAGCCCTCGTGTTCTCCTGGTCGACGACGACGAGGTCAACCTGCTGCTGACATCGATCGCGTTGCGCGAGCGAGGCTTCGCCGTCACCGAAGCCACCAGCGGCGAGCGCGCGGTGCAGTTGCTGACCGACTGGTCGCCCGATGTCATCGTGCTCGATGCGCTGATGCCCGGCATGGACGGCTTCACCACCTGCCGGGAGCTGCGCGCCTTGCCCGGCTTCGAGTCGATGCCGGTGCTGATGCTGACCGGATTGGATGACGATGCGTCGATCACTCGTGCCTACGAGGCCGGCGCCACCGACTTTTTCGTCAAATCGACGCAGTGGAGCCTGCTGGCCGGACGGCTGCGTTATCTGCTGCGCTCGTCCCGCACCCGACTGGAGCTCGAGCGCAGCAAATCGAAGCTGGCACGCGCGCAGGATCTCGCACGCATGGGAAGCTTCGACTGGCGGCGCGATCGCTCGGGGCTGCTGTTCTCGGTCGAGGGTTTGCGCGTCTTCGGTCTGGGCCCGGGGGATCACCTCGGCATGAGATCGCTCATCCGCATGGTCCCCGCCGAGCATCGGCAGGGCTGTCTGTCGCTGTTGCGGGATACGCTGGCCCGCAGCACCGTGCTGGCCACCGATTTCCCGGTACAACTGATCGACGGGCGCCAGCGCGTGGTCCACGTCGAGGCCGAACCCGAGTTCAACGAACACGGCAACCTGACCGGCTACACCGGCATCGTTCAGGACGTGACCGACCGACGGGTGGCCGAGGACAAGATCCGTCACCTGGCGAACTTCGACGCACTGACGGGCCTGCCGAACCGGCGCCAGTTGATCTGGCGCGCCGAACGTGCGATGGAACAGGCCAAGCGGCTGAACCATCAGGTGGGGCTGCTGCTGATCGACCTGGATCGCTTCAAGGTCATTAATGACACGCTCGGGCACGGGGCGGGGGACGAACTGCTGATGGAGGTGTCGCGGCGACTGCGGTCCTGCGTGCGGCACTCCGACCAGGTGGTCGAGACGGGGATCGACTCGGTGGGTCTGCGCGCGCATCGCTCGCTGGAGGCGGTCGGTCGTCTCGGCGGTGACGAGTTCGTGGCGTTGCTGCCCGAGGTCGATGCCGACCAGGATGCCGAGCGCGTTGCGCTGCGCATCCTCGAAGTGATGCGCGAGCCCATCTTCGTGGGCGGCCAGGAATGCTTCGTGACGGCGAGCGTCGGCATCGCGCTGTTCCCTCGGGACGGCGCTTCGGTGGCCGACGTGCTGCGCAACGCCGATGTGGCGATGTACTCCGCCAAGGCAGCCGGACGCAACGCGGCATCGCTCTACCGGCCGCATCTGGCCGGCAAGGGCCGCGAGAAGCTCGAGCTCGAGAGTGCGCTGCACAAGGCCATCGAGCGCGAGGAACTGGTGCTGCACTACCAGCCGAAGATCGACGTGCGCACCGCGCGCATGGTCGGTGCCGAGGCGCTGATGCGCTGGAAGCGCAATGGCGTGTTGGTGCCGCCCGGCGATTTCATCCCGCTGGCCGAGGAGACCGGCCTCATCGTGCCGATGAGCGAGTGGGCCATCCGCGAGGCCACCCGGCAGGCGCGCCTGTGGCAGCAGCACCATGGCATCGAAACCTCGATCGCGGTGAACCTGCCGAGCCGGCTGTTCGAGCGCACCGACCTGGTGACCCACATCCAGCAGGCCGCGGCGGCGCACGGCGTCACGCATTCCTGCATCGAGCTCGAGATCACTGAAACCGGCCTGATGAAGGATCTGCAGAACGTGATCCCGGCCTTGCATCGACTCAACGAGATCGGCGTCGAGATCTCCATCGACGACTTCGGCACCGGCTATTCCTCGCTCGCGTACCTGACGACGCTGCCGATCAGCGAGCTGAAAATCGACCGCAGCTTCGTGCGTGACCTCGGCGTTACCTTGCAGAGTTCGGCCGTGGTGACGGCGATCATTGCGCTGGCGCGCTCGCTCGGCATCCGCGTGATTGCGGAGGGCGTGGAGAACCTGCGCCAGATGGAGGTGCTGCACCGCCTGGGCTGCAGCACGATGCAGGGCTTCCTGTTCAGCAAGGCCTTGCCGCCTGAAGAACTGGAACAATGGCTGGCGCAGACCGTATTGCCTCGCAAGGCCCCGTGGATCGGGCAGGTGGAAGACAGCGATGCCACGGCGGAGGCGGTGCCGCGGGCCGATGTGCGCGCCCTGCCGGGCAGTCTGCCTCCGGGCGCCTGAGCACGCGCGATGGGCGTGGCCTCGAACCCGGAAGCGTCCGCTGCACGTGCCGCGGAACCCGCGGCTGCGGAGTTGGCCAAGGCGGCGCTGCGCCGCCTTGCGCTGGAGCGCAAGCAACCGACGCCCGAGAACTTTGCGTGGGCCTACCGGACGGAGCGCGGTGACGCTCCGGGGCCCGCGGCGGGGGTCGCTGCTGCCGTGCCGGACAGCGCCGAAGGCGACGGCGAAGCGTGGGCCGCTCTGTTCCAGAGCGCTGCGGGGCGTGGAGCGTGGCGGCCGCAACTGGACCGCCGCGCGACGCAAGGACAGTCTGCAGCGGGTGCTCGGGGGCAGCCGCAGCGACGCCAAGCGGCTGCAGCAAAGGCTCAAGCAGCTCATCGCCAGCTGGGACAGTGATGCGCTCGACGAGGCACCGAGCGATCTGGCACCTTTCGACGCGGCAGCACCCGTGGGCGACGTCGCGCCGATGGTCGTTGCAGAGGCTTCGCCGGCGCCCGTCTCGATGGCCTGGTCGCGCGTTGCCGCCGAACTCGGTGCGACCGTTCAGGCGGCGTTGCCGTCGAGTGAGGCGCGCAGCCGCGAGGTGGCCGAGCGGCTTGCGCAGTTGCAGGCGCGCATTGCTGCCGACGGCCCCGATGGTGTTGTCGAAGACGTGGCGCAGGCTTGCACCGAGGCGCAACGGGTGTTGCAGCATCGCCAGCACCTGACGAACCAACTGGGAGGGCTGTGCCAGGAACTCACCGAAGGTTTGGCCGACCTGTCCGAGGACGATTCCTGGGTCAAAGGGCAGTGCGAGGTGATGCGCAGTCAGCTGTTCGAGAGCGACGGTGGCCTGACGGCACGGGGCGTGCGATCGGTCAGCCAACTGCTGCTCGGTACGCGCGAGCGCCAGCAGGAACTGCGCGCAGCCCGCAAGGCGGCCCGTGATGCCTTGAAGGACTCGATCCACGAGATGCTCGACGAGATTGCCTCGCTGGGGGCACAGACCGGGCGCTTCTCGTCTCAATTGGACGGGTACGCCGACGAGATCGACCGTGCCGAGTCTCTTGAGAGCCTGGCCGGGACGGTGCGACAGATGGTGGCTGAAAGCCGGGCAGTGCACGAAGGGGTCAGCCAGGCGCAGGCCAGACTGGCTCTGGAGCACAGCCGATCGGCCGAGATGCAGGCGCGGGTGGTCGAATTGGAGGACGAGATCCGTCGGCTGTCGGACGAAGTGTCCACGGACCCCTTGACGCAGATCGCCAACCGCCGCGGCCTGCAGCAGGCCTTCGAGACGGAGCAGGCCAAGAACCAGCGGGCTGCACAGGGTGAGGGCGCGACGCTCGCCGTGGCGCTGATCGACATCGACAATTTCAAGAAGCTCAACGATCGGCTGGGCCATGCGAGCGGCGATGCGGCGCTGCAGTTCCTGACGCACCGCGTCGCGCAGGCGCTGCGCCCCGGCGACACACTGGCGCGCTACGGTGGCGAGGAGTTCGTGGTGCTGCTGCCGGGCACGCCGCTCGACGAGGCGCAGCGCGTGCTCACCCGCGTGCAGCGTACGCTCAGCGCGGAGCTGTTCATGAGCGATGAGCAGGGGCAGGTGTTCGTGACCTTCTCGGCCGGCGTCAGCCTCTACCGGCCCGGCGAACGGCTCGAGCAATCGCTGGAGCGCGCCGACGAGGCGCTGTACGAGGCCAAGCACAGCGGCAAGAACCGCACCTGCGCCGCCTGATCTACTGCCCGCGGCGCTCGTTGCGCGGCCGAGCGGGGCCCGCGAAGGACCCCCTAGTTCGTTCGGACGCCCTGTCCTGCCGAGGCGGACAATCCAGCGCTGTGGTCGTGCCGATCGTGGCCCCGGCGCGGCCCAGCCTTCGTCGAGACTCTCCTGGCGTGCCGACCCTGCAGACGTTCCGTGATCCGAGAATGAGTGGCTTCGAACAACGCGCGCACGAGTTGCTGACCACGCTCCTGGCGGGGCGGCACTTGCCTCCGGACATGCGTCTGGCGATCGAGCAGGCCATCGTGATGCAGATGCGCGATGGGTTCACGCCGGCTATGGAGTCTGAATTGCGCCACTTCATCGACCGTTGTGCTGAACCGGTGCCTCCTGGGTCAGGCGACCTGCCCGTTGGGCCTCGGTTCGAAGAAGATGATCGATCGACGAGCGTCGATGTCCATTGGACGACGCTCCGATAGCTCTCCAGGAGCGGCATCGTTGCGGCCGGCGAAGATGGCCTATAACCTTTAACTAAAAATGGGAATTACCACGCCCCCAGCATAGATGTAACCTTATGTACGCGATTTCGCAGGACGGGGTTCGCCATGGCAACTTTCGATTTCGGAGCCAAGTCTCGGCATTTCACTCTGCATCCACCCAAAACCCGGACAGATCGGAGCGCTGTTGAACTCCGCGCTGTTCAGCAGGACGACACCCAGACCGACGATCACTGGTTGCATTCGTCGTTTGATCTGCGTCGCGGGCTGGACGTGAGCGAGGAAGAAATCGATACCCTGCCCGGAGAACTGCAGGACGCGTTCACTAGGCGCTGAGAGGTGCATTGGCGGAAGCGGTGGGATTCGAACCCACGGAAGGGTCACCCCTTCGGCAGTTTTCAAGACTGCTGCCTTCAACCGCTCGGCCACGCTTCCAACGGACTGAATTCTAAGTTCGGCGGCGGCTCGGTCGTCGCGTCTGATCAGCCAGGCCGCTGCGCCGTTTCGCAGTCGATCTGGGTCATCTCCCGCCGCCCTCCGTCGATACGCACCGCGGTGAGCGCGCCGCCCCAGACGCAGCCGGTGTCGATGGCCAGCAGGTCAGGGCGATTCAAGAGGCCGAGCGTCGACCAATGGCCGAAGGCGATTGGTTGTCCCTGCGTCTGGCGGTCGGGTGCCTCGAACCAGGGGTAGAGCCCGTCCGGCGCTTTGTCCGCGGCCTCCTTCACCTTGAAGTCCAGCGTGCCACGAGCATCGACGAAGCGCACGCGCGTGAGCACGTTGATCGCGAAGCGCCATCGGTCGGCGCCGTCGAGACCGGTCTTCCATCGAGACGGCTCGTTGCCGTACATCACCTGCAGGAAGTCCCCCATCGCGGACCGCCGAGTTCCGCCTCCACTTCGGCGGCCAGTTGCAGCGTCAGCGCCCGGTCCCACTGCGGCGCCACGCCGGCATGCACCATCAGCCAGCCCTCCGCGTGCACCGCGAGCGGTCGACTGCGGACCCAATCGATCAGCGCGTCGCGGTCCGCGGACTCGAGGATCGGCGTCAGCGTGTCGCTGCGGTGGGGGCGGCGCACGCCTCGGGCCACGGCCAGCAGGTGCAGGTCGTGGTTGCCGAGCAGGCAGGTGGCCGAGTCGCCCAGTGCGATCAGTCGCCGCAGCACGTCGAGCGACCGCGGCCCGCGGTTCACCAGATCGCCGAGCGCGTACAGCCGATCGCGCGAGGGCGAGAAGCCGATCTTGGCGAGCAGTTGGTCGAGGGCGTCGCAACAGCCCTGGAGGTCGCCGACGAGATAGATCATGGGTCGATTCTGCTACGCTCGTATTTCACCGACTCGTGACGTCGCCCGGCGCGGCGCACTGAATGGACGTCTTTCTCCTGGTTTGCCTGATCCTTCTCAACGGCCTGTTCGCGATGTCGGAGATGTCGCTGGCCGCGAGCCGCAAGGCGCGTCTGCAGGTGATGGTGGAAACCGGAGACGCCGGCGCCAAGGCGGCGATGGAGTTGCATGACAACCCGACGAGCTTCCTGTCGACGGTGCAGATCGGCATCACCTCGATCGGCATCCTGAACGGCATCGTGGGCGAGGCCGCCTTCTCGCAGCCGTTGGCCGCGTGGCTCAAGGAAGGCTTCGACATTGCGCCGCGGGCTGCCGATATCGGCTCGCTCGCCCTGGTGGTGGTGATCATCACCTTCCTGACGATCATCTTCGGCGAACTGGTGCCCAAGCGGGTCGGCCAGCTCTATCCCGAAGCCGTCGCGCGCCTGGTCTCTCGGCCGATGCGCGGCCTGTCCTTCGTCGCCAGGCCCTTCGTCAAGCTGCTGGCCGGCAGCACGGGCGCGATCCTCGGCCTGCTCGGCATCCGCGACACGCAGAGCCGGGGCGTGACGGAGGAGGAGATTGCGGCCAGCCTCGAGGAGGGCTTCGACGCCGGAGTCATCGAGGCCCAGGAACACCAGATGGTGCGCAATGTCTTCCGGCTCGACGAGCGGCAGATCGGCTCGATGATGATCCCGCGCGGCGAGATCGCCTGGCTCGACAGCACGACGCCCATCGCCGACGCGCTGGCGGTGATCGCGGCTCACGAACACTCCCGCTACCCGGTGTGCCGGGGCGGACTGGACGAGGTGCTCGGCGTCGTCGGGACGCAGCACCTGCTGCAGCAGGTCACCAGCGGCAAGCCGCTATCGTTGACCGAAGGCCTGCAGCCGCCGGTGTTCGTGCCCGAGACGCTCACCGGCATGGAACTGCTCGAGCAGTTCCGCGGATCGACCACGCAGATGGTGTTCGTCGTCGACGAGTACGGCGAAGTCCAAGGCGTGATCACGCTGCGCGACGTGCTGGAGGCCATCACCGGTGAGTTCACCACGCCCACCGCCGACGACGCCTGGGCGGTGCAGCGCGACGATGGCTCGTGGTTGATCGACGGCTTGATCCCGGTCCCCGAACTCAAGGACCGGCTCGGCCTGAAGGAACTGCCCGACGAGGACCGTGGCCGCTACAACACCCTCGCCGGCATGACGATGCTGCTGCTCGGGCGCCTGCCGCAGACCGCCGACGTGGTCGAGTGGGCCGGTTGGCGCTTCGAGGTGGTCGATCTCGACGGCAAGCGGGTCGACAAGGTGCTGGTCAATCGACTGGGCGGCGCCGATGCCGCGTCGCTGACCGGCTCCGAATCCTGACCTCGGCGCCGAGGTTGGCGCGACGAAGACCTTGACATCGAGCAGGTCGGCGCGTTCCTGCAAGACTGCGCGCATTCGCTCACCGAGCGTCACTCTTCAGGAAAGCTCAACGTGGATCTTCAACTGACAGGTAAGCAGGCTCTCGTGTCCGGCAGCACGGCCGGCATCGGCTATTCGATCGCCGAGGCGCTGGCGCGCGAGGGTGCGCGCGTGATCGTCAACGGCCGTACCGAGGTGGCCGTCGAACGTGCCGTCGCGCAACTGTGCGCGGCATCGGGGCCGAACGCCGCCGAAGGCTTTGCCGGCGACCTCAGCACCGCGGTGGCGGCCGAGGCGCTCGTGCGCCGCTTCCCGGATGTCGATATTCTCGTCAACAACCTCGGCATCTTCGAGCCCAAGCCCTTCGAGGAGATCCCCGACGCGGACTGGCAGCGCTTCTTCGACGTCAACGTACTCAGCGGCGTGCGTCTGGCGCGGCTCTACCTGCCGGCGATGCGGCAACGCAATTGGGGGCGGGTGATCTTCATCTCGAGCGAGAGCGCGCTGCAGATCCCGTCAGAGATGATCCACTACGGCATGACCAAGACCGCGCAACTGGCGGTGTCGCGAGGCCTTGCGGAGGCCGTGGCCGGGACGGGCATCACGGTCAATAGCGTACTGCCCGGGCCCACGCGTTCGCGCGGTGTCGTCGACTTCGTCGATGCGCTGGCCCAGGCCGAAGGCAAGTCGGCCGAGGTCGTCGAGCAGGAGTTCTTCCTCAAGATGCGGCCCACTTCCCTGATTCGCCGCTTCGCCACGACCGAGGAGGTGGCCTCGCTGGTGGCCTATGTCGCCAGCCCCCTCGCGTCAGCCACCACCGGTGCGGCGCTGCGGGTGGACGGCGGCGTGCTCCGCTCGGCCGTCTGAGCCTGCGGATCAGGCTGCCGCCGCGCGCCACAATGAAGGCATGAGCAAGGCCTTCACGAAGGAAAGCGACGCGCCTGACGAGGACGACGAGCTCGAGCTGCCCGCCTTGCCGGCCGGCAGCAAGAACTACATCACGCCGGCGGGCTTCGCCCGCTTGCGGGCCGAGTTGATGCAACTGCTCGACGACGAACGTCCCAAGGTGGTCGAGACCGTGTCCTGGGCCGCGAAGAACGGCGACCGCTCCGAGAACGGCGACTACCTCTACGGGAAGAAGCGGCTGCGCGAGATCGACCGCCGCATCCGCTTCCTGACGAAGCGACTCGAGATCGCCGAGGTGGCCGACCCCAGCGTGCATCGAGGCAGCGACCAGGTGTTCTTCGGCGCGACCGTCACCTACGCGGCCCCCGACGGCGTCGAGCGCACGATCACGATCAAGGGCATCGACGAGGCCGACAACCTGCAGGCCGAGGTGAGCTGGATCTCGCCGGTGGCGCGGGCACTGTTGAAGGCGCGTGTGGGCGACGAGGTCACGCTGCTCACGCCGCAGGGGCCGCAGACGATCGAGGTGATCGAGGTGCGCTACCCACCCCGACCGGCTTGACCGCCGGCGTCAGCCCACGATCTTGCGCGCGCGGAGCGCGGCGATCGCCACGTCGTCGTGACCCAGTTCGTGCAGCACGGCATCGCTGTGCTCGCCGAGCCGGGGCGCGCGGCGGCGCACCGCACCCGGCGTAGCGACAGCGCGGCACGATGCCGGGCACCGCGATCGTGCCTCCCGCCAGTGCGGGGATGCGCTCGATGTTGCCGCGCGCTTGGTAGTGCGCGTCGGTCGCCAGGTCGGCGATCGTGTAGAGGCGACTCGCCGGCACGTCGGCGGCCGCCATGGCGGCCAGCACGTCGTCGAGTGTTCGCTGCGCGGTCCACGCGCCGATCGCGGCGTCC
The DNA here is from genome assembly GCF_000576205.1 of Methylibium sp. T29. Lineage (NCBI taxonomy): Bacteria > Pseudomonadati > Pseudomonadota > Betaproteobacteria > Burkholderiales > Sphaerotilaceae > Methylibium > Methylibium sp. T29. The sequence continues at coordinate 25,427 of NZ_AZND01000005.1, forward strand.
AGTTCAGCGGCTCGCGCGGCGCGGCCATCGTTGCGCGCCAGCGCCGGGTCGTCGGCCAGATCGGGCCGGTCGATCGCGGCCATCAGCCGGCGGAAGATGCTGTCGCCGTTGCCGGCCACCAGCACGAAGCGACCGTCGCCGCAGGGGTAGGCATTCGACGGTGCGATACCGGGCAGCGCGCCGCCGGCCGGCTGCCGCACCTCGCCGAACGCGTCGTACTCGGGCAGCAGGCTCTCGGTCAGGTTGAACATGGCCTCGTAGAGCGCCAGGTCGATCATCTGTCCGGTGCCGCCGAGCGCATCGCGACCGTACAGCGCCAGCAGCACGCCCATCGCGCCGTGCAGCCCGGCCACGGTGTCGCCGAGCGACACGCCGGCCCGCACCGGTGCACGGCCCGGTTCGGCATTCAGGTGGCGCAGGCCGGCAAAAGCCTCGCCCACCGCCGCGAAGCCTGGCTCGCCCGCCCGGGGCCCGGTCTGGCCGAAGCCAGACAGGCGCAGCATGATCAGCCGCGGATTCAGCGCATGCAGTGCTTCCCAGCCCAGGCCCCAGGCCTCGAGCGTGCCCGGTCGGAAGTTCTCGATCAGCACGTCCGCGTCGGCCAGCAGCTCGCGCACCAGTGCCTGGCCTTCGGGCTGGCGCAGGTCGATCGCCACCGACTCCTTGTTGCGAGACTGCGCATCCCACCACACCGAGTTGCCCTCGCGCAGCTTGCGCCACTTGCGCAGCGGATCGCCGCCGCCCGGCGGCTCGATCTTGACGACCCGTGCGCCGAAATCGGCCAGCGTCTTGGCCGCGAAGGGGCCGGCGATCAGTTGGCCGAGTTCGACCACCTTGATGCCTTCGAGGATCTGCATCGTTTGCTCCCGTTCGTGCGACGCGCGCATTCTGCCCACCCGCGCGGGCGCTGGCCGCGTTCTCAGGCTTGACGCGCGCCACGCGCAATACCGACGGCGAACGCTTCAACGCCCGCAGGGTGTCGGCCAGGTGCAGCCGGTCACGTACCGCAAGCAGCAGGCGCAGTTCGGTCGTCTCGGTGGCGCGCTCATCGCCCATGTCGATGTGCACGATGTCGGCCTCGGCGCCGCTCACCGCCGTGGCGATCTGCGCCAGCACACCCTTGCCGTTGTGGACCAGCACCGTCACCGCTGTCTCGAAGCTGCGTTGCGGAGCCTCGGACCACTCCACCGTGATCCACGGTTCGCTGTCCCGCCCGAACAGCCGCTTGGCAGTGCTGCACTCGCCGGTGTGCACCATCAGGCCCTCGCCACGCCCCAGGTAGCCGACGATCGAGTCACCGGGTACCGGCCGACAGCATTCGGCCAACTGCACGGTCGCACCTTCGCTGCCATCGATGACCACGGTGCCTTGAGAGGGTGCTCCATCATCGGCACCGTAGCGGCCCATCGTCAGGGTCAGCGCATCGGGCCGCGCGCCACGCTCGGCCAGCAGCGCGGCCATGCGCTTGGCGACGATGGTCGGGATCTTCTTGCCCAGGCCGATCTCGGTCAGCAGCTCGTCGCGTTTCTTGGTGCCGCTCCAGCGCAGCAGGGCCTGCCACAGCGCACCGTCGGCGCCGGCCGAGGTCTCGTCGCCGGCAGGCAGGGACAGGCCTTCGGCTCGGATCGCCTGCGCCAGCAGCTTCTGCCCGAGTTGCAGGGACTCCTCTGCCTCCATGTTCTTCAGGTAGTGCCGGATGCGCGAGCGCGCGCGGCCAGTGCGCACGAAGTTCAACCAGGCCGGGTTGGGGCGGGCGCCCGGTGCGGTGACGATCTCGATCGCGTCGCCGCTGCGCAGCGCGGTGCGCAGCGGCGCGGGCTCGCCGTTGATCTTGGCGGCGATGCAGTGGTCACCGACATCGCTGTGGATCGCATAGGCGAAGTCCACCGGGGTGGCGCCCTTCGGCAGCGCGAGGATCTTGCTCTTCGGGGTGAAGACGTAGACCGAGTCGGGGAACAGGTCGATCTTGACATGCTCCAGGAACTCGGCCGAGTCGCGTGTCTCGTCCTGGATGTCGAGCAGCGACTGCAGCCACATCGCGCCGATGTTCTGGGCGTCGGCGCTGCCTCGGGTCTTGTACATCCAGTGCGCCGCGATGCCCTTCTCGGCCACCATGTGCATCGGCGCCGTGCGGATCTGGAACTCGACTGAAGTACCGAGCGGGCTGACCAGCGTGGTGTGCAGCGATTGGTAACCGTTGGCCTTGGGGATCGCGATGTAGTCCTTGAAGCGGCCCGGCACCGGCTTGTAGAGCTGGTGCAGCACACCCAGCGCCAGGTAGCACTCGGGCAGCGTGTTGACGACGATGCGAAATCCGAAGATGTCGCTGACCTGGGCGAAGCTCAGGCGCTTCTCGTCCATCTTGTTGTAGATGGAGAAGATGGTTTTCTCGCGGCCCGACACCTGCACCGCGAGCTTGGCCTCCTTGAAGGCCTTCACCACATCGCGCTGAACGCGCTCGACGATGTCGCGCCGGTTGCCCCGGGCGCGCAGCACCGCCTTGCTGAGCGCGGCATGGCGCCACGGGCGCAGCTGCTGGAACGAGAGTTCCTGCAGCTGCCGATAGGTCTCGTTCAGGCCCAGCCGATGGGCGATCGGTGCGTAGATCTCGATCGTCTCGCGCGCGATGCGTTCGCGCTTGACCGGCAGCATCGCATCGATCGTGCGCATGTTGTGCAGCCGGTCGGCCAGCTTCACCAGGATCACGCGCACATCGCGCGCCATCGCCAGCAGCATCTTGCGGAAGCTCTCCGCCTGCGACTCTTCTCGGGTGCTGAACTGCAGCTTGTCGAGCTTGGTGAGGCCGTCGACCAGATCGGCCGTCGGCGCGCCGAAGCGCTCGATCAGCTCAGCCTTGCCGATGCCGCAGTCTTCCATCGCGTCGTGCATCAGCGCGGCCATGATGGCCTGTGCGTCGAGCTTCCAATCGGCACACAGGCCGGCGACCGCGATCGGGTGCGTGATGTAGGGTTCGCCGCTGGCGCGGAACTGGCCGAGGTGGGCCTCGTCGGCAAACTTGTAGGCCTCGCGCACGCGCTTGATGTCGGCCGCGTCGAGGTAGGACAGCTTGTGCGTCAGCGCGGCAAAAGATGCTGCCTCGGCATCGCTGGTGGCCGCGTCCTGCTCGGCCACGGCACTGCCGCCGAGCATGAACGACGGCAACGCCTGACTCAGCTTTTTGCGGACGGCAAGTACGGCACGAGAGGGCATGGGCTCATGGTAGCGCGCTCGCCGAGCCGGACTGCAGCGAACGCGGAACGACCCTGCCGAACGACGGGCGCCGGCCGGGTCAGCGCGGGTTCGGTTCGCGTGCGTGCTTCGTCGCCAGCACGTTGAGCGGGATCTTCAGATAACTGACACCATCGCTTTCCGCTGGCGGGAGCTGCCCGGCGCGTACGTTGACCTGCAGCGAGGGCAGGATCAGCGCGGGCACCTCGAGTTGCGCGTCGCGTGCGGTGCGCATGGCCACGAACTCGGTCTCGCCAATGCCATCGTGGACGTGGATGTTGCGGGCTCGTTGATCGGCGACCGTCGTCTCCCAGCGCGGCGGGCGGTTCGGCGGCGGATAGTCGTGGCAGACGTACATCACGGTGTCTGGCGGCAGATCGAGCAGGCGGCGCATGGAGCGGTAGAGCTGGTGTGCGTCACCCCCGGGAAAGTCGGCTCGGGCGCTGCCCACGTCGGGCATGAACAGCGTGTCGCCCACGAACACCTGGCCATCGACGAGGTAGGCCATGTCGGCCGGGGTATGGCCCGGAACGAGCAAGGCAGTGGCTTCCACCTCACCGATCCGGAACGTCTCGCCGTCGCGGAACAGGTGGTCGAACTGGCTGCCGTCGGGCAGGAAGCTGCGCTCGAGGTTGTAGATCTTCTTGAAGACAGCCTGCACTGCTCGGATGTTCTCGCCGATGGCGATGCGCCCGCCGACGCGCCCCTGCAGATAGCGGGCCGCGGACAGGTGGTCCGCGTGGGCATGGGTCTCGAGGATCCAGTCCACCTGCAACTGCTGTTCAGCCAGGCAGGCCAGCACCACATCGGCCGAGCCGGTGCTGGTGCGGCCTGCCTTGAACTCGAAATCCAGCAGGGGGTCGATCACCGCGGCGCGTCGCGTCGCCGTGTCCCACACGACGTAGGTGACCGTGCCGGTCAGGGGATCGTAGAAGGCGCGGGTCGCGGTTCGCTTGCTCATGGGCGGGCCTTGTTTCAGGGGTTCAGATGCTCTGTTGATTTATAGTATATTTATTTATATATTGATATCAAGTCCAATTCTGGAGCGCTTCGTGAAGTCCACCTCCACTGCCATCGACCCCGGCGCGCTGCGCGGTGCCGCTGCGCGCGCCGTCGGGGCTCTCAAGCTGCTGGCGAACGAGGATCGGCTGCTGCTGTTGTGCCAGCTGTCGCAGGGCGAGCGCTGCGTCAGCGAGTTGGAGGAGCAACTCGCCATCCGCCAGCCGACGCTGTCGCAACAGCTCGGCGTCCTGCGCGCCGAGGGCGTGGTCAGCACGCGGCGACAAGGCAAGCACATCTTCTACAGCGTCGCGGATCCCGCGATGCTCGAGATCCTGGCGGTGCTCTACCGCCTCTACTGTCCCGAGGAATGAGCCGTGAACATCGACTGGAATGCCTACACCCCGTGGTCCGCGCTCGCCGGCGGCCTGCTGATCGGACTGGCCGCGGCGGCCTTCGTGCTGCTGAACGGCAGGATCGCCGGCATCAGCGGCATCGTCGGGGGCCTGCTGCGACCCGTCTGGGGCGATGCGGCTTGGCGCGTCGCCTTCGTGGCCGGCCTGATCGGCGCACCGTTCGTCTACCTGCTGTTCGCCGCGCTGCCAAAGGCGCAGATCGACGCGGGTTTCGGCACGCTCGTCGTGGCCGGCGTGCTGGTCGGGGCCGGCAGCCGCTACGGCTCGGGATGCACGAGCGGCCACGGCATCTGCGGTCTGTCGCGGCTGTCGCCGCGCTCGCTCGTCGCCACGGCGACGTTCATGGCCGCGGGTTTTGCCACCGTGTTCGCGGTCCGCCACGTGTTCGGTTTCTGAGGAGCGTCGCCATGCTGATCTTCACGTCCCTGCTGGCCGGCCTGCTGTTCGGCCTGGGCCTCATCGTCGCCGGCATGACCAATCCGGCCAAGGTGATCGGTTTCCTGAACCTCGCCGGCCCGTGGGATCCGTCGCTGGCCTTCGTGATGGCCGGAGCGATCGCCGTGGGAACGGTGGCGTTCCTCGTCGCGCGCCGCCGCACCGTGTCCCTGCTGGGGGCTGCGATGCAATTGCCCGCGGCCCGCGACATCGATCGCCGGCTGGTGCTGGGCAGCCTGGTGTTCGGCGTGGGCTGGGGCCTGGCCGGGTTCTGCCCCGGTCCCGGACTGGTCGCCTTGGGCATGGGCGAGTTCAAGGCGCTGGTGTTCGTGGCGGCGATGCTCGTCGGCATGGGCGCGTTCGAGCTGTTGGAGCGGCGCCGGCGCATCACCGCAACCGGCGTCGCCTGAGGCGGGGCCGCCAAAATGACGACGGCCCGCCGAGGCGGGCCGTTCGCGAGCGGGCGTGAGGCTTTAGACCGGCACCTTGCGCAGCATCTCCAGGCCCACATGGCCTTCGGCGATCTCGCGCAGCGCGGTCACGCCGGGCTTGTTCTTGCTCTCGACCTTGGGCGCATGGCCCTGGCTTAGCATGCGAGCCCGGTAGGTGGCTGCCAGCACGAGCTGGAAGCGGTTCGGGATCTTGGTCAGGCAGTCTTCGACGGTGATGCGGGCCATGGACGGTGCTCCGGGGAGGGGTGTGACGAGAATCAGTCCAGGTGCAGAGCCCGGAACACGGCCGCCTTGCTGCGGCGCAGACGAGAGTATTTTAGCCGCTGCGCGTGGACGATGGCTTTCAGGTCGAACAAGGCCGTCTCGAACACCGCGTTGATGACCACGTAGTCGAAATGCTTTGCCTGGGCCACCTCGAGGCGGGCGTTGGCCATCCGGGTCTCGATGACCGGCGGCGGGTCCTCGCCGCGGCGCTGCAGGCGCTGGAGCAGTTCGTCCCAGCTCGGCGGCAGGATGAAGATCAGCACGGCGTTCGGGAACAGCCGCTTGATCTGCAGCGCGCCCTGCCAATCGATCTCTAGCACGACGTCCTCGCCATCCTGCAATCGCTGTTCGATCGCGATGCGCGACGTTCCGTACAGGTTGCCGTGCACCTCCGCCCATTCGAAGAACGCGCCCTCCATGACCATGTCGCGAAAGGTCGGCTCCTCGACGAAATGGTATTCGCGTCCCTCGACCTCCTGCCCGCGCGGCGGCCGGGTGGTGTGCGAAATAGAGACCGCGAGGTGCGAGTCCAGTTCGAGCAGCGCCTTGACCAGGCTCGATTTGCCGGCTCCGCTGGGGGCCGCAACGACGAAGAGGTTGCCAGGGGTGTCCATCGGGTGTCAGGGCCTCATTCGATGTTCTGCACCTGAATGTCGAGTACGAATCTAAGCCGTTGATGCGTATGGAACTTTCGTGTCTTGGCGGACAAAACCCCCACGAAGCACCCCACATCCAACGTGCGCTTCAGTGGCACGTCGTGGCACTTTCGAGGCCTGACCTTTCCACTGAAGCGGCAGGCAAAAGTCTAGCAGCAGCGAGCGCACACAAGGTGTTGGCGAGAGCGTCGCTTGACGTGAAGATGCTCGCCTAGTGGTTCCAGTTGAAGGCGCTGACTTCACACGGGCAAAACGAAGACTTGGTACCTGGTGAGAAACGACGGCCAGTCGACATGGTCGCGCAGCGCGATGTCGTCGACGAGCAAGAGCTTCTCGGCTGCACGGTCGAACAGTGCGGCGCACGCGGCCGGGTGATTGTTACGCGACGGGTAGAGCACGCCGTCGAATCGAGGCGCGCCATCCGGCTCGGCGAGCTCGTGTACCAGCGCAGCGATGCGCTGCGTGTGAACGTAGCGACGGCTGGCCAGCTGGGACAGGTTCAATCCGAACTGCGATGCCATCACGCCGGGCGCAGTGAGATCGGCCAGCGACAGCGGCTCGAGGACGCCGATCGCCCTGACTGTGCGCGCGTACACCTCGGTTCGGGTGATTGCGCGCTTGGAGCGCTGGCCCCAACGGTGCTGGCGGAAGACCGACTCCATGAGCGCGGTCGCCAGGTCGAAGCCGACATAGAGCGTGCCGTACTGGAGGCCCAGGTCGTCGTAACGATTGCCTCCCGAACGTCCGAAGTGAAGGGCTGTGCCGCGATACGCGGCACGACTCACGTGCTGGAGCAGTTCCCCCGCGAGGATGATTCGGGCCGGAACATCAGGCGTCGGCACCGCCGCGCTCCGCCCGCTGCACGCCGAGTGAAGCAAGCACGACGCGCGCGGTCGCGTCGACGTTGCCTCGATTCGCGCTCGCCGCCGGAGATTGGCCGCCCAGCGCTTCGCAGGGCTCCGTCAAGGCGCGGTAGACCGTCCAGGCGTCGACATCTTCCGCAGCCTGGAGCACGGTGCGCGTCAGCTGCAGGCCTGGTGCCTCCAGTTGCCAGTCGGGAATGCGCTGACCGCGACGACCGACGTCCAGAGCAAGCAATCTGCGGGCAGCGATGTCCTTGTAGATCTGCTGGCGGGACTTGTGGGCTAGGCGCACGAAGTCGGCAAGCGGCAGGTTGTGCGGCTGCTCGAACTCGCGCAGCAGTTCAGCGCGGCCTCGCTGGACGTCGGCGGCCGTCGGCGCCCAGGAGGCGGCTGCGCGCAGCGCCGCGGCCTTCCGGCCCAGTGCTTCGGTCAGGGGTGTCGCCTCGTCGGCGATGTTCGTGGCAGCCGCCACCTTCTCTCGAACAAGGCGGTCAAGCTCGAAGAGGAATGCGCCACGGTCGCGAACCGTGACCGCCTTGTCGAAGCGGCGAACTTCCGTCGGGGTGACAAGTGGTTGGTTCAAAACTGATGCCGCTTGTGCCTTGCGCATGGCGAACTCCATGTACGCACTGAGATGCGGCAGATTAGTCTCGTTTGTCTCGTATGTCAACTTTGACAACATCGACTTGGCGAGTGTTGCAGGGCGGCCGACGCTTTTCGGTGGCGCTTGCGCCGCGCCGCCGCCCGCCGCTCCAGGCAGATTGCCTTTTCTGCGCCTGTCGCTACGCTTGGAACCCAGTGGATAGCGAGATGCGCAAGTTGGTCTTCTTCGCCTGTATCGCCATCGGGGGGGTGGCGGGGCTGCTCGTTGCCGCGCAAGACGCCTGGAGCGTCCGGGCGGTGATGATCAGCATCGGATGCGTCGCCGGCGCGGCCATCGGAGGCGCAATCGGGCGGGTTGCCAGGGGGGCAGGAGTGCGTCGGCCCGAGGCGCTCGATGCTTCGTTCGGCATGGGCAGCGGGCCAGAAGATCGGGATCGGAACTACTGGCGGGACGGGGGCCACCCTCCGTTCATGCGTCCCACTCGTTCCGAGCCCGATCGCCATATGCTTGATCCAGACCGCGTCGATTGACTAGCGATTCTTTTTGAGCAGGTCGCCCGCGGCCTTGCGCGCTTCGTCAAGGGTCGAGCCCGCATCGGCGGCGACTTGCCGGCCCGTCTGCAGGAGGAGGGACTTCTCGGTCGAAAGCGTCCCATCAGCGGATCGAGATGTGCCGTCCTTTGCATCGAAACCCGCGCGAGCGTCGTCTGCTCGAACACGCAACTGAGCGCCACTACGTCGGACGTCGTCGCGGAGATCGTTCTGCTCGGACGTTGTGGCGCCCGACGGAAGTTCGCTTCGAGGAAGCACCCCTGGAATCCGCGGGGCCGCATCGAGCTTGGGATTGAGCTTCGTCGCCGCGCTGTCCTCTTGAAACTCACCGTGCAGGCGAGCGAACGACTCCGGAACCGCGACACCGTTCGAGAAGACCCGCGTCGGCGGTAACCCCTGTCGCGCAAGTTCGGAGTCCATCAGCGAAAGCGCGGCTGCGCTGTTGCCGCCGTACCGTTCGGCGTACCGCATGAACATCTCGAGGTTGTATGGGTCCTGCGCGATGTCGATCGACAACACTTCGCCACGCTCGCGCGCGGATGAGAGACGTTCTGCGAGAGCACTCCGCTCGCCATAGGAAGCTTCGGCACGCTCTGATCTCGAGGATATGCTCGCCAGCCTCGAGGCAAGCTCGCGGGACTCTCGCGAGTCAGCTGCGAACAATGCAACGGTTGATGCGTCTCGCGAAACGCGATCGCCAAACTGCTTGAACTCTGCGATCTGCTCGTTGCTCATCGCTCCGAGAACCTTGCGCTGATCCGCCGACAGGCCTGTCTGATAGCTCTTGCCGGCGTTCCCCTGGACCGACGCTCCGGCAACAGGCGTGCTCAGGCCAAGGTGCGCCGAGGCGCCGAAGGCGATGCTGGCCACCTGCGCCTGAGTCAAGCCCGTGCTGTCAGCCACAGTCTTCGTGATCTGGTCCAGCCGCGTCAGCGTCTCGCCCAGTTGCTCGAAGCTGCTCGTCGACGTGCCCGACGAACTGCGCGACGACTTGAGCTTTGCCAGCCCCTTGGTGAAGGCCTCGGTCAGGACGGTGGACCGCTCGTTGCTCGCGGCCACCATCTCGCCCCGCGCTGCGTCTGCCTGACGGCTCGCTTCGGTCACGTCCTGTTCACTGACCCGCATCGACACCACGCGCGAGGCGAAGCCCTGGTTGCGCAGCAGGCTCGCGGCCGTGCGACCGGTGAGTGCGCTCGATGTGAAGGTGTTGCCGCTGAGATCGCTCTGCCAGGAACTCATGAAAGCCGACGTACGGTTCGGTGCCAGCTGCAACTGATCCATCGCGACGTTGCCCATAGCCACGTTGCCGACGGCGGCTCCTGCCGTGCTGCCGGCCAGCATGCCCTGCAGCCCGGACAAGCCGCCAACGAGCGCGGTGCCGAAGTTCTCCATGCGCTTGAGTGCGGCCCAGGCGATGAAGGGAATGCTGATGGCCAGGTAGCCGACCACCGCCTCGCCGGAGATCGCCCGCGAGTAGATCGTCGATGCGGTCTGCAGCGCGAGGGCCTTGGTGCCGGTGCCCAGGTCCGACGCGGCGGCCAGGTCGTAGGCGGCGTACACCGAGGCCATGTAGTTGAGCACCGCGTACAGCGGCGGCCATAGCTGGATCCAGATCAGGATAGCTGCATAGCCTTTGAAGGCGATCATCGACTCGCGCCCGCTGGTCAGCAGGAGCAGCAGCACGAAGAGCGGGAACAGGGCGTAGGTGAGGGCTTCGACGACATTGCGGAACACCGGCAGCGACTGTTCTGCCACCTTGCCGTAGTTCATCCAGGTCGCGTTCTGCTGGGCCACCGCCTGCGCCCGGCCGACCGCGAGCACCATCGCCGCAGGGTCGTTCACCTTCTGGCCGATGATGTTGCTGGTGTCGCTGATCGCATTGAGCACGGCGTTCTGCCGGATCAGGTCGGTTGCCGTCGCGGCCGCCGTTGCGATGCTGTTGCGGATGTAGGCCTGCTGGATCTGGCCGGCGATCGCGGCAGTCGCGGCCGCGCTGGGCAGCGTGGGGTTCAGCTGGAAGGCCAGCCGGCCCTCGATGCGCGAAACCTGCGCCGGCAGGCGGCCGTTCAGGTTGCCGTAGACGTTGGGGCAGGTGTCGACGGTCACCGCGCCGCCGGCGCCGGTCACCGTACTGAAGCGGGCTGGGTTCGGTGTGGCCATGAGCGCCCACACGTCGTCGGAGGTGGAGAAAGCGGCCGGATCGACGGTGCCGTCGATCAGGTCGTACATCGTGCAGTTGTGGATGAAGTTGATCAGGTCGGTGCGGAAGGTGGGGTCCTGGAACACCACGTTTCCGGTCTCGCGGATCAGGCGGTTGCCGAACATCAGGCCGTTGCGCTCGTAGCTCAGTTCCGCCGGCATCGCGCCTGCGCCGGGGATGACCTGGAACGCGGTCTCGAAGAGGCCGGTCAGCGTGTGACCGATGGTGCTGGTGATGCTGCCGAGCATCGCCACGCCAAACGGGACGTTGGCGACAACCTTCACCGCCGAGCCGCCGGTCTTGTCCACGATGCCCACCGTCACGCGGGGCACGATCAGCACCGAGAACACCAGCAACACTGTGGCCAGCCACTTCCAGCCCTGCAGCTTGTCGGGGGCGAAGGCATACGCGAGCAGAGCGGCGATGAAACCGCAGAAGGCGACCGCCGCGACAGCGGCCGCGTAGTCGCTCGACGCATGGATGGCTGCGGCGGCATTGAAGATGCCGAACAGGCTGTCCGCGTTCTGGTAGGCGAAGATCTCCCACATGGCCGCCTCGATGAATCGGAGCGGCTATCGCGCCACGTAGGCCGCGCGCTGCCCCAGCATGTCCATCACGTGCTGCGGCATGCTGGAGCGCAGTTGCCGCTCGAGTTGCTCCAGGTGACTGGAGACGGCGCGGAAGGAGCCGACCTTCTGGTATAGCAGGTTCTTCTCCTGCGACAGCTGCAGCAGCATGGCCTGGGCACGCTGGCGCACCTGGTTGGCAAGCTCGCGCTGGCTTTGCTGCAGCGTGTAGTCCTTGTCTAGCGCGGCCATGCCCAGCCGCAGGTTCCGTTCGAGGAAGACGTAGGCGTAGTCGGCCGCGATCACGTCGCGGTACTGGCCGATCAGGCTGTCGGCCAAGCCCGAGCCAGGGATGGTCGCGCCGATCGACAACATCCGGTAGACGGGCTCGGTGGTCTGGTTGACGAAGCCGACCTCGGCCGAGTTGTTCGGGATCGCCGTGCGCGTGGCGATCTTGTCGGCGATCGACCGCATCATGGTCTCGACGCGGGCCGTGAAGGGCGTGTGCGTGTAGCCCGTGTTCAGCGTGACGACATCGCAGTTCGTGTAGTCGTTGCAGCGCAGCAGGTGCTGGGTGACGTTCGTGCCGGTCGCCGCCGCCTGGCCGTAGAGCAACTGGCTGATCGAGGTGATCGTCGGTGGCACAGGCTCCGGGTCGCGGTTCGCGCTCTCCGGATGGAAGATGACCGTGCCGACGATGCTCATGATCAACTCGCGCTCGGCGTCGTCCAGCGCCGTGCCGGTGCGCTGCAGAGCCTTCCAGGTGAGGTTGCCGACGAAGGGCGCCTTGTTTCGGACGTTGGGATCTGCGGAACTGCGCGCCGAGGCCAGGATGCTCGGCCGGTCGCTGGCGCATCGGCGCCGGGCCGCGTCGCGGTCGCTTTCCAGGCCCATCTCGATGGCCAGGTCGGCGCAGGCCTCCTGCGAGCTGTAGCCCGTGGCCTCGGCCGCCGTGCTGACGATGGCCTTCGCGGTTTCGCACGAGTTGATGCGCGCGTTGTTGATCCAGGTCTCCAGGCCCTTCGCCCACTTCGTCAGGCCACCCAGCAGCGGCGAGACCGACTCCAGCGCGAGTTGAAAGGCGATGCCGGGCAGCGCGGCCGTGATGTTGCGCAGCATGTTCTTGAACTCCTCGGCGGAGATGTGCGAGAACGACCCGCCGAAGACGTCGATGCCGCCGCAGCCGGCCTTGCCGCTGGGGAACTGGATCGCGGCAAGCTGGTAGACCTTGTTCGGCGAGCGCATGAACAGGCTGCCGCCGGTGTAGGTGTTGAAGGTCTGCCCGCGAAATGCGCCCGGCGCGGTGTAGTTCCCGATCGTGCCGAGGTTGTTGAACATCGTGTTCACCTCGGCGTTGAGGTCGCCGGCTCGTGCCGCCCCGGCATGCCACGTGATGGCCAGGGTGACGAGTGCAGCGCAGGTGCGTTGGGACGGGCGGTTGGGCATGCCGATTCTCCTGGGGACGGGATCAGGGCACTCCGAGCTGTCGCACGGCGCTGGGCACCATGGCCTCGAAGGCGGGTGCTGCAGCGGCGGAGATGCGCTCGAGCAGTTGCGACTCGGACAGCACACCGAAGCCGATGGGCACGATGCGGCCGGTGAAGGCTGCGCCAGGTAGACGGCGGGCACCTGGGCCACGCGCAGCGCGGTGGCCGCGCCGTTGTCGCGGCGCGCGGACGCGAAGCCCGGCAGCGTGCCGCCGTCGAGGCTGACGGCTTCGACGCGGATACCGTGACGACCTTGAAACGCTTCCAGCGTCGGCGCGAAGGCGTGGCAGTAGGGGCAGTCGCCGCGAAAGAAGAACAGCAGCACATGGTCGCGACCCAACTGGGTGATCGAACGCGAGCGTTCGCCCAGTTGCTGGGCCTCGAAGACTTCCAGCGCCTTGGCGTTGACCGGGCGTCCCTGCAGGGACGGATCGAGCTCGGGCGTGGTCCAGGCGACCCGCTGCGCCACGTCGGCAAAGGCCGAAGCCTGGGCGACGACCTTGGCCTCGAGCTCCATGTAGCGCCGCACGTTGGCCTCTGTGGGCCGCATGACGGCGATGCCGCGCAGATCCTCGACCCGCTTGCGCAGGCGCTCGAGTTCCACCAGTTCTGGCGGCCGGGGCTCACGGCGGGGATCGCGGGCTGCAGCGGGCGGCCCCGCTGGCTTGGGCGGCACGGATTGAGGTGGGTCGGGCTCGGGCGTCGGGTCCTCGTAGAAGTGCCAGCCGCGCCATGTGTCGCCCCAGAAGCGGGGTGAATCGTTCTCGGCCCCGCTTGCTGCCGATGAAGCACATGCGCCGGCAAGCACGAGCAACATCAGGCGGTGGGTGCCTTGCATCGCGCACCTCAGGACAGCGAGCGCGGCGGCAGTCCGTCGCGGCAGTAGTTGATGCCGAAGTCGATGGTCCGTCGGCGCGGCCCTGACTCTCCGGGAAGCTGCACACCGTCCTGCCAGAAGCTCACCTTCAGACGACGGCAGCCCGGTTGCGCATAGCGGCGCTCCGTGATCACGTCGATGTAGACCGGCGACGTGGCCTTGAAACGCGCCGTGACGGCGTCCGCCATCGGTCCCGACAGCACGCCGTGCGCACGCCCGTCCGGTGCATCGATGGCCGCAAGCAGCAGCGGACGCGCATCGGGCACCGGGAGGCGTTCCTGGGCCGTGGCCATGGACGAGAAGAGGGCCATTGCAAGCCCCAGCGGCAATGCCCGACGGACGTGATGGCGGCTCATTGGCACCTCCCCTGACCGTAGTAGCAGGTCGGGATGCGCCCGCCACTCTGGCCCTGAAGAGTGGCCACGTTGGGCAGGGTCGGCACCAGCGAGGCATAGAACTCGCTCAGGTCCATCGCCGCGAAGTCCAACGACTGCAACTGCGCAACGGTGAAGCCCGAGCAATCTGGGTTCTGCGCACTGCCCCAGCCCTTGCCGACCTGCGTTCGCCCCTGCTCGTTGACGATGCGGGCCAGCATGCTGTTGAAGCAGCACTTGCGCGTGGTGTGCGTGATGCACGAGACGCAGGAGCCGAGGACACGGATGCAGGACGAGCAGTAGGTGCCAACGGAATGACACAGGCCGGCGCCCTCCTTCATCGCAAGCTTGCCTTCCTCCTCGTCGCAGGACATCGCCGCCATCACGACGTAGATCACGACCGCGATGGCAAGGCTCCACGGATCGAAGGCAACCACCAGGCTGTCGCCGGCATAGAGCACCGCCGAGCCGGCGGGCAGCGCCGCGCCATTGACCGCCACGGTGACGCCGTAGGTGGTGAAGGTGCCGCTGAAACCGCCCCCGAGCAGCAAGGCCTGCATGCCCTGGTAGATGAACTGCCGGTTCTCTGCGTTCATCAGCACGTCGTACACCAGCCGCGAGCCCGTGCCGAACGGGCTCTGGTTGGTCATGCCGGCGCCGGCGCTGTCGGCATAGCAGCAGTTGTTCAGCAGCCGGTCGCGGCAGCGGTTCTCCTCGCCCTTGAAGACCTGCATGCGGTCGGTGTCGAGGTAGACGCCGGCTTCCCGCGCGGCCTCGAGCATCGACATGCTGCGCGCGAAGTCGGGATCGTTCGCGTGGCTGATGTCGTAGCAGTTGCCCTGCAGGCAGAAGACGTTCGACGGGCAGTTGCTGGCGCTGGTCACCGTCTGTGCCGGCACCGGGCAGCTGTAGCTGTCCTCGTGCACCTCGCAGGCGCCGGTGACGGGGTTGCTGCGTCGGCAGACCGAGCCCGAGGGCGAGCAGCCGGCGGCGACCAGCGGCCCGCACTGGCTGCCCGGCGCGGTGCCGGTGCAGTTCATCGTGCTCTCGTACTGCCAGCAGTCGCGGGTCACCGATGCCCCGTCAATCACCTTCGTCGCCGGACCTTCGGTGCATACGGCCGCGGTCTGCACGGTACAACGACTGCCGTCGGCGACGGCGGGGCATTGGTCGTCCCAGCGGTCGGTCTCGGTGAGGGTGGTGCGGGGTCGGGTGTACGACAGTCGCATCGTCGGGATCGGCCCGTAGGCCGGGTTCGGGTCCCAGCCGACGACGCTGCGGTCGCTGTCGAGGTTCCAGTAGTAGCCGGGCAGGCTGGCCGTCACGTCGTAACCGACCAGCGCTGTGGCGCCATTGGCCGGCGCATAGCAGCGCGTGCCGTCGAGCGCCGTCGTCGTGCAGCCGCTGTCACCCTGGCAGACGGTGTCCTGGATCAGATCGCCGCTTTGCGTACCAGCCGGGCAGGCCGCATAGCGCCTCAGGAAGGGCTCGACGCTGGTGCAGCTGTAGCCGGAGTCACCGCCGCCGGTGCAGACCTCGGCCCGCTCGGCTGCGATCATGGCCGTCAGTGCGCAGGCGTCGCCAGTGCAGGCCTTGTCGGCAACCCAGACGCCGGTGCGGATCTCCGTGCCGGTGCTCCAGGAGTAGCTGGTGCCCAGCACCGCGACCATCTGCGGGAACAGCACCGGTGTCGTCATGTCGACGTCGAAGAAGGCCAGCGGCGATGCGTCCTGCGTGACGCGGAAGTGCTGCGCCGTCTCCGGGCGGTCTGGCAGGCACTGCGCGTCCACGCCGGTGCGGCCTACGCCGGCGTGGGCGAACCAGTCGCCGGGGGTGCAGTTGGTGCTGCGCTCAATGCCGACTGTCAGACTGCGCATGCAGCGGTAGCTGCCCACGCCTTCGTAGCGCAGGCAACTGCGGGTCTGCGTGCCGGCCGGCAGCGCGGTCGTCGTGGTCGTGCATCCGCTGTAGTACGACGCCAGGTTCTCGAGCACGCTGGATGGCGCACGGGCGATGCCATGCGCTGTGGACACCGAGGGGTCGCCGGGTCCGATCGCCGGACGGGGCAGGTTCGCCGACCCCATCGCACCGCGCTGGGCCTGGCACACCGGGTCGTTCGGCAACGTGGCGCACAGCGACAGCCGTGCGCTGCCCTGCGACGACAGGTTGGGCTGGCGGTAGTACGCAGACTCGGGTGGGGCGGCGGTGTAGCCCGGTACGGCGCTGGTGGCGCTCGGCGCAGTGACGGTGGCGCGGGCTGCCGGGTTGGCGGCCCGGCCTGCTGCGACGCCTTCCTCGTGCGGGCCGGCTGGCGCGGTGACCGGGGTCACGGCCACGCAGAACGCGGTGAAGGAGGCAATCAGCTTGCGCATGGCATCACTCCCGGCGGCCGAGTCGGGCCAGGAAACGGCCGGCGTCCTTCGCGAAGGCCGGCGCCGAGCGCTGGAACTGCGCCAGCGCGTAGTCGAGGCTGACATCGCCGGCTGCCATGACATGGTCGTCGGCTCGCGCACACTGCTCGCCGCTGCAGGCGGCGTCTTGCCCGCCTGCGCGGGCGAGAACGAACGACGGCACGCGCTGGATCGCGTACCGATCGAATGCCCGTGGGTCAATCTGCACCGACACTGCCCGCGTGCCGATCAGTTGCTGGATGCGCGCCGCGGTGCGAGGCAGCGACCCCGCTGACAGTCCGCGCAGCAGCAACTGCGCGCGAGCACGTGCCGCCTGGTCCACCAGCCGCGCCAGCGCGCCCTCCGGCATGGACAGGCTGATGAAAACGATTAGGCGTGGCTCGTCGGCGCCTGGCAGTGCAGGTGTCCCCGTCGCGGTTGCGAATCCCCGGGCCAGCGCCTCCAGGTCCACTGGAGTCTGCGTGGCCGGTACGGGCAGGGCATCCACCCGTGGCATCACTTTGGCGGGAGGAAGGCCGACGAGGGCTTGCGCGCGCACCGCCGCGGCAGCGAACAAGAGCCCGGCCGCGGCCACGCGTGCGGCGAGGCGAAGGAATTCAGTAGCCCACACAGCAGTTCCTCTTGCGGAACAACATGAAGGCGAAGTCCTCGCCGCGCACCGGGTACTCCTTGCCGGCGCCCCAGACGATGGTGCTGCGGCCGAAGGGCTGGCAGCAGCGCCCGCGGTCCTTGGCGGTGTTCGCCACCGGGTAGGTCAGCTGGGTCTTGTAGGCGGTCTTGTCCATCGCCGGCAGGAAGTAGGGGCCGCAGAGCCCGGCCCTGCCATGCCAGCCCCAGGCCAGCAGTTCGCGGTGCATCTTGGCGGTCAGGCGCTGGGCGATCAGCGCCGCCGTGCGCACGCCGCCCAGGTGGTAGGGCACGTGGCCGTCGAGCGGGTAGAGGCCGCCCTGGCAGCCCGCACACCAGAACAACTCGGGCATGCCGAATCCGGCCGTCGCTGCGACGCAGTCCGCCGCGCACGCCGCCACCGCCACCGGATTAGCGAACAGCACTGCCTCGGGGTTGAGGATGAGTGTCAGTTCATCGTCGTTCCACAGCGGATCGACTTCGGTGAGGTAGGCAAGGTCGAACGAACCACGTTCCAGGCATGGAAAATCCGTCACGACCTCGAGCCAGTACAGCACCGGGTTCATGTAGAAGTGCGCTTGGTAGAAGCTGCCGCCGTCACCGTCGCCCTCGGGCCGCGTGAAGCGCGCGGCAGTCGGCGCATCGATGCCGGGGTCCAGATCGACGCCACCGAGCGACGCCAGGCAGAAGGGCTTGCGCACTGCCTCGACATGGCGTGCCGGCTCCCAGAAGCCGATCGACAGGCCCACGGTCGGGTTCACGCCGCAACTGCAGACGGGGCTGGACGGATTGGCGATGTCTTCCTGCCCGTCGAGATTCGCCAGCGTGGTACCGCCCAGCGTGATCGGCAGGATGCAGCTCCAGCAGATGTCGGTGATGGGGTTCGGGAACCGACCGGTGCAGGTCAGGCTGTCGCCGGCCAGCGCGGCGCCGGTCGCGAGCGTGGTGGCCATTGCCGCGGCCCAGGCGCGCAGGATTCGGCCGAGGTTCATGGCAGCACCAGTTCGTCGATGCGCAGGCGCAGTCCGTCCTGCGAGACCAGGGCCGGCACCTGGCGGATGCCGAAGCGGCGCGTGAGGGTGCCGGACTGGTCGTAGTACACGGGCACGCGCCAGGCCTTCATCAGGTCGAGGTAGGAGCCTCCCGTCAGGATCGGCTTGATGCGGCCCGCGTAGCGACCGCTCAGCTCGCGGGCGTGTTTCACCTGCCGCGGGTCGCGAGCGTCGAAGAACAGCAGATGCCGCGAAAGCGACACGACCTCGAGCGGGTTCTTGCGTGTGCCCGCGGCGAACATCAGGCGGCCCTGCGGATCGGTTATGTTGCGGTCGAGCGTGAAGCTCGGGTCGACGTAGAAGGTGCGCGGGCGCTCGGTCGTCCGCAGGCCCTCGACCGCCAGCGGCTGGCGCACGGTCTCGATACCGCGGCTCCGCGCCGCTTCCGCGAGCCGCTGCAGCTCGCCGCTGCGCTCCTTCTCGCGCAGCCGCTGCTCGATGAAGGCCAGCAGATGCGGCTCGGCAATCTCGTAGGTCGGCCCGAGGGTGCCGAGGTCGACTGCGCCGGCCTTGCCGCACACGGCCAGCAAGGCCGCGACCAACAACGGCGTGGCAGCCCCGCTCATCGCGCACCCCGCGTGCAGTCGATCTGGGAGGCGAGGCTGGCGAGCGCTGCGGCGTCGCGCAGATGGCTCGCCCGGATCATGCCCATCAGCACCGGGTTGCCGTCTCCCACCGCCATCGCCACGCGCAGCTCCGCGGTCGTCAACGAACGGCCGCAGCGCTGCAACCAGGCCTGCCGGTACGCACGGGCACCGTCGTGGGCGGCCGGCGCAATGCGCGCCAGCAGCGCCAGGTAGTCCTCGATGGGCATCTCGCCTGTGCCGGGAGCACCCGGCTGCGCGGGTGAGGTCTGCGCGCGTACAGAACTGAGTCCAGCTGCTGCGAGAGCGAATAGGGCCAACAGGGTGGCGGCAAGGTGTCGAGCGTGTTGCATCGCCGTGCCTCGTCAGAACAGCGGGATAACGGTGCCGAGCACCTGATCCGCGCGCACGAGGCCGCTGGCCCGGTAGCGCGAGTCGAAGGAGTCGGGGCTGGTGCCCTGCACGTAGTAGTGGCCGGCGGGAATCACGGCGGCCAGGATCGGCTCGAGTGCCTGCCGGTCGTGGGTGTGGGTCTTGGCCTGACCGACGATCTCGCCGTTGATAGCGACAGCGCGTCCTTCGACCGTGATCCGGTCCCCGGGCAGGCCGCGCACGATCTTGAAGAAGGGCTGGCCGCGCAGACCCGGATACCGCGCCTGCGCTTCGCCGTCGAAGGCGAACACCACGTAGTCGCCGCGCTTGAGCGCATTCGGCCCGTACTGCAGCAGCGCCACCCGGCAGGGAAGGCTCGGTGTCCAGTTGAAGAGCACCGGCAGGCGCGGCGTGGGGTCGATGAACAGCCGCGTGTAGGCGAAACCCCAGATCGCGAAGACCGGCAGGTACAGGTACCAGCGCTGGCGCAGGTGCGCGCCGAAGTGGCGTGCGCTTGCGCGGAGGCGATCGCTGCGGCGGGTCATGGGGTCTCCACCTTGCGACGCAGATGCGCCGTCAGATCCACGGTCCGCGGTGCGGGCGCCGCGACGGCGGTCTTCAGGACCACAAGGCAGCCGCAGTCGCGCGGCAGTTCCTCGAGCGCCAGCGGCAGGCGCTGCGCAAAGCTGCGCGCCATGCGCATTGCCTGCTCGCGCTCGCCCTCGCTTGCGGCGCGCGTGAGGATCAGCGTGAACTCGGCTTCCTTCTGCCGGTAGACCTCGGCGATGTCGACCACGCCGATCAGCTGCGCCGGTCGGACCACGACGCGGTCGTAAGCGGCCAGCGTGCCGAGCACGATCGCGCAGGCCATGCCCGCGTTCAGCAGGAGCGACTTGAGGCCGGGGCTCACGACACATGCCCCCGGCGCCGCAGCAGTTCCGCGATCGCCTCGTCGATCGACAGGCCCTGTGCGCGCAGTTCGTCGATCGGTGCGTTGTCCTCGAGCTTGTTCGAGAACAGAAGATGGGTCGCCGGATCGAGGATGTTGCGCGCCACGCCTTCGCCAACCGGGGACGAGATGTAGACCTCCGAGAACACACCGGGCTCGGTCCGCAGCGAATTGAGCAGCCGCTTCTTCGGCTCGTCCATCGACAGCCGGCCCTGGCGGTCCAGCATCTCGATCGACTCCGGTTTCTGGCGCAGCAGGAACACCCAGTCCGAGCAGTTGAAGGCTGCTTCCATCTGTGCCGAGCCGTAGTAGTCGTCGGCGCTCTGCGTCGCGGTGCCAAGCGAGCCGCCGTACTTGCGGGCGCGCCGCGCGGCCTCCTCGACGACGGCGGCCTTGACCGGATCGTCGGCGCCGATGTCGCCCAACTGCTGCTTCAGCTCGTCGATGAAGAGCACCTTGCGCCGGTTGCGCGTCAGGTACATCTCGCCGGTGATCTGGTGCAGCAGCAGGATGTTGACCACCGCATGCAGGTCGGGCCGGCGCTTGAGTTCCTCGTTTTCGATGACGACGAAGTCGTTCTCGAAGTCGATGCTGTTGTGGCCCTCGAAAAAACGCTCGTATTGGCCGCCCCGCGCGTAGGGGTTCAGCATGATCGCCAGGTCCTTGATGCGCGGGTCTTCGCGCACGTCCAGTTCCTCGATCGTGCCGGCCTTGAAGGCGTCGCGCAGTGCGGTGACGGTCAGATCGTTGCCGTGCGCGCGGAAGAGCTTGAGCACCATCGCCGAGATGGCCTTGTACTGGACCTCGTCCAGCGGCCGCGACATCGAGGCCATCTTCGAGATGGCCGGCACCAGCATGTCGATGTCTTCGTTGATGTCGACGATGTGGGTGAAGGGGTTCAGGCAGATGGCGACATCGGGCTTGAACTCGATGTAGGTGCCCTTGGCCTTGCGGCACAGCTTCTCGAACGAGCGGCCCAGGTCCAGCATCCAGACCTTGGCGTCGATGGCGCGGTAGGACCAGGCCATCTCGTTCATCAGCACCGACTTGCCCGAGCCCGGCGCGCCGATGATCGCGAAGTTGTAGTTGCCGAGGTCGTTGTCGAAGATGTCCAGCGTCATCAACTGTCCGCGCCGGCCGCCGAAGACCAGCGCCGGGGTGCGCGTGCCGCGCCACTCGGCGATCAGCGGCGCGAGGTGAATGGCATTGGCCATCGTCTTGCGCGACACGCGGCGCATCTTGGCCAGGTCTCGGTGGAAGCGCTCGGAGAGCGTCATCGGCAAGCTGGCCAGCAGCGCCTGCCGGTGCATGTAGACATCGGCGTTGAGCTGGAATCCACGGCCGCGCCAGATCGCGTTGGCGGTTTCCTGCGCGGCGACCGACTTGCCGGGTGGCGAGAAGATCGCCAGCTGGTGGTACAGGCTCACCAGGTTGCTGCCGACGTCGATTGCGTTGGCCGCAGCGGTCCAGTCCTGCAGCTTCTTGCCCACGTCGGGCATCACCTCGGCCATCTTGCTGCGTGCGTTCTGCGTCGCGCGCACATGGTTGGCTGTGACCACCGACTTGGTGACGTTCGGGTCGAGCACGTGCACGCCCATCGTGAGCAGGAAGGGTGCGCTGTACTGCAGCGCCGGCTGCATCAGGTCGCCGATCAGTGAGCCCATCTGCCAGAGCGCGAAGCGTTCGGGGAAGGACTTGATCGAGTAGAAGCGCGCTTCGAGCCGGTGCTCGCCGCCTTCCTTCCACAAGGTCAGGCCACCGGGCTGCGGATCCTGGATGGTGTCGAAGTCGACGATCTGGTCGCGGATCTCGCGGCCGTCGTCGTAGTGCAGGTTCGGTGCATCCGCCTGCGAGATGCGGTCCGGATTGGTGAACAGCGCGCACCAGTTGATCAGGTCGGCGGCGTCGCAGACGCGGTTCGGCAACGAGGCCGAGCGCAGCGTCGAAGCCATCGACTCGCGCAGCGCCACCAGTTCGTCGCGGCGGTTCAGCTGGTCGGCATCGCCAGGCAATGCCACGCTCATCATCAGCCGGAAGTCGCGGATCGTGTAGTGGAAGCCCGACGTCAGCGAACGCTGGGCGCCGCCGAGCAGATGGCCGACACGCTGGCGCGCCAGACGGTGGAAGAGGTTGTCGTTGCGTGCGGGCCGGCCCCAGTGCTTGGCCTTCTCGGCCTGGTCGGTGTCCTCGACGCGCAGGTTCGCGTAGCGGCACAGTTGCTCGCGGATGTGCGGCGAGGCGAAAAGGTGGAACTGAACCCCGGTGCCTGGCGGGCAGGTCGCGTAGAGCGACACCAGTACCTCGGCCATGCGCTCGTCGGCGCCGGACTGCGGCATCAGCTCCAGCAGGAAGCCCAGCCCGTCGCGGTTGACGAACAGCTTCTCGTCGGCCAGGTAGGCCGAGTAGGGCAGCCAGGCGGCGAACTGTTCGGCGGGCGAGTCGGCTTCGGCGCCGAACGGCAGCCAGTCGGTGAGGCCGGCGCGTTCGACATGGGGGAGGCGGGCGTTCATCGCGGGCTCAGTCGGGGCTGTCGCCAGTGGTGGGTGCGGCGGGCCGCGCGGGCAGGCCTTGGATCAATTGCTCAAGGCTTGGCGGACGCTGCACACCCGCGGCGGGGCCGCGTGGCGCGGCGTCGGCGGCCCCCCGTCCGGCGGCGCACGCACGGGTGCGTAGGCTTCGCGGATCGCTCGCTGGGCGTGGTCGACGAGCCAACGGCCGCCATCGACCTGCACGTACACATAGCCCTGGTCGTAGAGATCGCGGTCGACGTCCTCCCAGGGCTTGAACCACAGCCGCAGGATGCGCGGTGCGGAGCGCAACGGGAGCACCTGCGCGGCGTCCGCCGATGCGTGACGCACGGCAGGCGCGCTTGCCGCTGAAGACGGTGGTGCCGATACCGGCGCTGTAGTCGGCGTCGCGCGAGTGCGTTGCGCCGGCAGGTTGTTCGCCACTGCGTTGGCATAGGTCCCGGACACGGACTGGCAGGTCACGCCGTCCGGGGCCTTGCAGGCGTAGCTGGAGTTGCCGCTCAGGCCGGACAGGCTCATGCAGCCCGCGAGCGACACCACGCCGCCGAGCAGGGCCACCAGGCGACTCGTGTGCTGGGCAATCATGGCCTGGCCTCTGCCGAGGTGCGCGCCAGACGGCCCTCGATCACCGGCCGGGTGACGAAGCCTTCGGTGCGCGTGCCGTCGGCCCAGAAGAGGGTCGGCGTTCCGTTGACTCCCAACTGGCGGGCGAGTGCGAGGTTGCGGTCGACCGGGTGCTCGCAGGAGGACGCCGATGCCGCAGTCGGCGCAATGCCGTCGTGCATCGCCTGCCGCCATGCCTGTGCACGGTCGGGCGCGCACCAGATCGCGACGGGTCGCGCCATGCCCTGGAAGGGCAGCAGGAAGGTGTGGATCGTGACGTCGTCGAGGCCATCGAGTTCGGGCTCGAGCCGACGGCAGAAGCTGCAACCGGGGTCGCTGAAGACTGCGAGCTGGCGGCGGCCGTTGCCGCGCACCGTCGTAATCGCATCCGCGACGGGCAGCGAGTCGAAGGCGATGGTCGCCGTGGAAGTGGCCTCGGCCGTCACCGGTTCGGCGCGCGCAGCGGTGAGCAGGCGCGGCCCGGTCAGGTCGGTCATCGTGCGCGTGTCGAAGAGGCGACCGAAGATGAAGTAGCGCGGGTCGCGTGCGGCGACGAAGGCCACGTTGCCGTTCATCCAGACTTCGTAGACGCCGGGCACGGGTGAACGAGCGACCTCGGTGAAGCGCGTGCCGGGGTGGGCCTTGCGCAGTGCACCGAGCAGTCGGGCTTCGTCGGTGGTCGGTCCGGCCGCCACCGCCAAGGCCAGCGGCGACAGCAGCGCAATGCACAGCGTGGCGAGTGCCGCGGGCCGTATCAGCGGCCTGCGGCGGGGCGGGTCAGTAGGAGCCATCGTCGTCGGCCTCCGGGCTGCGGGTGGTTGAAGGCGGGTTCGCTCCGGCACGCTGCTCGGAGCCCGACGGCGGCAGCTCGATGCGCACGCCCTTGGTGATGACGACGTCAATCTCGCGGCCGGCATCGACCTCGATCACCGGAAAGGTGTTCTCGGCGAGCTTGATGTAGTACTGCGCCAGCCGGTCGAGCGCGCGCCCGACGCCGGTGCCCAGGCCGGCGCGGTAGGCGTCGGCGCCCGAGGCGGTGGCGATCGTGCCCAGCGCCGAGGTGCTGTAGCTGGTAGACGAGGTGGCCAGGCCCTGGCCGATGCCGCTGACCACACCGGCCAGCAGCGCGTTGGCCAGCATCTGCCCCTGCTTGGTGACCAGGCGGCCACGCATGCCGACCTTGCCGTCTTCGCCGTACACGCTGCCCTGGATCCGGACCTCCAGCGCCGCGCCGTCGGCACGCACGCAGGAAAGGTTCTCGGTGCGCAGGTAGGCGCGTTCGGAACTGATGTCGCCGTAGCCCGCAGCGATCACGAAGCAGTCGCGGTATTCGCCGCGGAAGCGGTTCGGCAGCACCGAGTTGTCCGAAAGCCGGATCAGCACGGGGTGCGGATTGGATTGCGATTGGCCTCCGGTGGGCGCGTCCAGGCCGCCGAGCAGCGTGCCGCGCGTGAAGCTCACCGGCAGGAAGGTCGACAGCGTTCGGGAGTCAGCAGTCGCGGGCGCAGGAGCGCTGGGGGCAGCGCGGTCGGCCACCGCAATGCGCATCAGGGCCGGCGCGGCCGGTGTCTGAAGCGGCAACGCCGAGGAGAGGGGTGCCGGCGGGACGCCGGGCGGCATTGCCGGTACCGCTGCAGCCGGCGCGCGTGGCGCAGGTGGCGGCGGAGGGAGGGCCGAAGGCGGCGGCAGCGACGGTGCCGCAGCAGCCGGACTCGGAACTGGCGCCGGCACGGGCGCCTGCACCGCCTGCGTCGTCGCAGTGAGCCGCTGCTCGAGTTCCGCGAAGCGCTGCATCGTGCGCGCCTCGAAGGCCTGGCGGTCCTTGTTCAGCCGGCCCTGCTCTTCGCGCTCGCTCTCGTACTGTGCGAGCTTGCTGCCGGCGGTACCGACCCACTGATCCACCGGGTTGACCTGCTGGCCTGGTGGCATCACGCCGATGTTGGTGACCGGCCCGGGCGTGGCGCCACGGTCCTTGGCCGCCTGGCCCGAAGGTGCGCTTTCGGCGAAGGCAAAGACGAGCCACAAAAGGCCGACGCCGCCCAGCAGGATCGCGCCGAGCATGGCGTACTGACGCTGCCGGGGCGTCAGGCGCTCGACAAGCGAGCGCATCGGGGCGGGCAGGTTCATCGTTCGCCTCCGCGGCGGATGACGTAAACGCTGGTGCTCTCGCCAGGGCGCAGCTGGTGGTGCTCGACCGCGACGCCCAGCACCTGGCCGCCCGCCTTGCTGTCGGGGCGGTCGAACTCTTGTTCCGCGAGCACCATCACGGTGGCGCTGATGTTCTGCAGCAGGTACTTCTCGCCGCTCAGGCCGCGGCCTTCGTAGCGGCGCATCAGCGCGAAGCGCGCCTCGGCCCACAGTTGCACCGGCTGGTTGAGTTCGTCCACGCGCACGTCCGGTGGCACGCGATCCGACGCCATCGCCACCAGCAGCGCCTTCATGGCGCGCACGTGGTGCGCCGACGTACTCGACGGGCCGGACGCGGAGCGGCCGTCGGCCGCGGCGGGAGGGGCGCTGCGGTCGCGGATCAGGATGGTGTCTGCCGGCGTGTCGGCCCGGCGCAGGATCAGCGTGTAGGTGGCGTGCGCCGACGAGATGAACAGGTTCACCGGTTTGCCCGCGGCGGCGCTGCCATCGCCGGCGGGGGCGACCGGCCGCACGTAGATCTCACCCTTGTCGCGGTCGCACTCGACGACGACCTCGCCGGCGGGGTTGCCCGCCGGTGAGAGTGGCGCCACCGGCGAGCCGGGTGAGCCGGGCGCGCCAGCGGCCATGCCGCCGCAAGCGCTCGAGTGGATGTTGCCGAAGACATCGGTGATCGGCGCACCCTCGATGCGGATGCGCGTCGGCTCCTTGACCGAGAGGATTGCTTCCACCGCAACGCCGTCGCGCGCGTCGACGATCTGCAACGCGTGGCTTGCCGGCGTGCAGAACAGCGCGATCAGCGCAGCCGCGACGTGTCTCCGCGTGCCTACGAGGCTACGAGGCCGCATGGGGAAGCTCCTTGAAGGTCTTGAGATGCACGCGGCCGCCGGCGTAGCTGAACTCGACCAGGTAGGCCTTCAGGTCGTTCGCGGTCTCGACGCCGTTGACCAGCGTGCGCAGCCGGCCGCGCACCACCACCGACTGGCCTTCCTCGCTGGGCACCAGCTGCTGTGGTGCGAACGCGGTGCTGGCGTTGATGCGCTTGAGCCGCGCCGCCTCGAGCTCCTGCCGGGTCTTCAGGCCGCCGTGCTGCTCGGGCTCGACGTAACCCAGCAGGATGTCCTTCTTCCAGTCGATGGAAGCGGGTGTCACGTCGAGCACCAGCCAGGCGACGAAGCTGCCCATCTGTTCGAGGTACTCGCCGCTGGCCTTGTCGCGCGTCACCCAGAACGACTTGTTGATCGACGGCGGCACGACCACCGTGCGCACGGCGCCCAGCAGGGTCAGCACCACCGCCAGCGCCAGCACATGGCCGGCCGCCAGCAGGCCGACGGCCGCGCCGAGCGTGCGGTTGCGGCGGCGCAGTTCCTTGAGGTCGCCGCTGAGCCGTTCGAAGTCCATGGTGGGCGCGCTCCGGCTGTCAGCCGACCATGCGGCGGATGTGCGAAGGCGGCGTCGCGCGCATCGCGGTCAGCGGGCTGGTCGGCAGGTGCCAGTAGAGCCAGTGGATCGCGAAGGCCGGGTGCTTGTCGGCCTTGATGCGGGCGATCCAGCGCGAGGTGAACAGCCCGGCGGCGAAGCACAGCGCGAACGAGAGCTTCGAGCCCGACATGTAGCCCATGAACAGGCCCAGCAGGGCAGGCGCGGCGACGTCGATGTCCCAGAAGCCGATCTTCCACTGGTCGTCGAGGCGCCGCGGGATGTAGGTGTCGGCGTGCATGGAGCCTCCGGGCGGTGCGTGCAGCGGGGCCGCGGTGGCTCAGACAACCGCGCCCATGATCGCGCCGGCGATCACCAGGCCGACGGCGGCGAAGATCGCCAGGCCGACGTAGAACAGCACCGGCCCGAAGTTGCGCAGCGCCGCCAGCGAGATCAGCGCCACGACGAAGCCCACGAAGCCGACCAGCGCCTTGATGCCGGGGCCGAGGCTCGCGATGGCGGTGAGCGCGGAAGTCAGCGGGCCGGTGATGCCGGTGAAGGCGACCAGGTCCAGCGCATGGCCGGGGAAGGCGATGCCCAGGCCGAGTGCGATCAGGCACAGCAGGGTGGCAACGGTCCACGGTCGGCGTGCAGCGCGGCGGGTCAGCGGGGGAGCGGCAAGGGTGGTGGTGGTCATGGAAACCTCATCGGTTGGGCGTGGAAAGAGGAACGCGGGTTGGCGGATGACGTGGTGGCTTGGGCGTGCGAGCGCCGACCGGCGGTGCCCGGCAACTGGACCAGCGCCATGCGCGCCCGACTGCGCTGACGCAGCGCACCCTCGGGATCACAACGCGCCTCCGTCACGCTCGAAGATGACCTCTACACGCCGGTTGGCTGCGCGGCCCGACGCGCTGTCGTTGCCGGCGGCGTAGCAGCACGCACCCTGCGACTGCAAGCGCACTTCGGCGCCGGCCAGCACGCGTGAGTGGCGCGCCGTGAGGTAGCGCTGCACAGCCTCGGCGCGGGCCTGCGCCAGGAACTCGTTCGCTGCAGCGGGTCCGATGCTGTCGGTGCGGCCGGCGATCAGCACACGCCGGACCGGCAGCGGCTGCGCGGCCGCGAGGTCGAGTGCGTCGCGGCCGGCGGCGTAGAGGTCGGAGCGACCGAAGCCGAAGTGCACGACGACCTTCAGCGGTGGCGCGTCTTCGATCACCCCGGACGCCGAAGCTTGCGGCGACCTGTGCGAGACCGTCGGCGTCAGCGCGAATGCATCTTGCGCGAGGGGCGCGCGCGAAGGCGACGGTTCCACGGCGACGGGGGTCGAAGCAGGCGCAGGCAGCGACTTTGCGCTGGGCCGTGGGCAGTCTGGCGGCTGGCAGAGCGCGAAGCGGGCGTCGCCCCCAAAGCCGGACTGCGCGATGCGTGCTGCGCCCATGCCAGGCGCCGCAGGTGCCGGTGACACCGACGGATTGGGCCCAGCCAGTTCCATCGAGCCGCAGGCCACCAAGCCGAACGCAATCCACGCCAGCAGCGAGCGGGTGGAGGAGCGCTTCATGGCCAGACTCCTGTGGCGGCCGGCAGCTTGCGGAAGACCTGCCACGCGTAGCGCGACCGGGCTTCGACGCACCGTGCGCCCTTCAGCTGCGAGCACGCGGCGTTGTAGGCACCGACCCCATTCCATGTGGCGCCATGTCGCGAGAACGTGTCCGCGAGCAGCCAGGCGCCGACCTGGATGTTGGTGCAGGGGTCGAACAGGTGCACTTCGGCGATGCCGTGGCGGGCCAGCCGCGGAAGGTGCGAGCTGTTGATCTGCATGAGGCCGATGTCGTAAGAGCCGGTGCGCGCGACGTGAGACCGGTTGACCGCACGCGGATTGAGGTTCGACTCGACGCGGGCGATCGCATAGAGCAGTTCGGCGGCGACGCCGTAGCGCTGTGCCGCCTGTTCCCAGCAGGCCCTCGCCGGCAGGGCTACGAGCGCCACGAGCCCGAGCGCAGCCCACTGCACGACACGCGCCAAAGCCGACCGCGAGGCGGACGAGGCGCAAGTCAGCGGGGTGGGCAGAGTGGCGGACATCACAGCTCCGAAGGCAGGTCGGCACGCTCGCTGGCCAGCGGGCCGCGAGGCAAGGCTGGCGATGCCAGCGAGGGTCGGGTTCGGGTGGGCCGGCGTCGGGGCCGGCAGGGTGCTCAGCGGGTCGGCGCGCACGCGAGCGAGGGCCGCATCACCCGGGTCTTGGCAGTCGCCATCGGGACGAGCGATCGGCCATGTTCAGCCGGGCCTGGCGCAGCACGCGCGTGTCGGCGTCGTCGATCTGGCGGGCGAGGGCGACACAGGCGGTGGTCAGTTGGTCGAGCTGGAATTTGGGGTTTGGGTGCCGGTTGGCCGGCGAGCGCTGCACGGCCTGCAGCAGTTCGTACTGCGGACGCCACATCGACTCGCGGCGGCGCGGCGTGTTCGGCGCGCGCAACACGAGCTGGGTGCCGAGGAAGCCGAAGATGCGCCCGGGCGCGTCGTCCGCCTCGAAGACCAGCGACACGCAGGCGCTGATCAGGTCCGGGAAGCGGAAGGTGGGCGAGACGTTGTCGTCACTGCGCAGCAGGCCGTACAGCCACTCGTGCTTGTCGAGGAAGAGCCGCGTCTCGACGGTGTCTGCGTGCTCGCCGGTCGAACTGCCGTGGGTACCGGCATCGGGGGCGTTGTGCGAAGCGGAGATCATGGGCGCATCCCTGGGTCATCGACTGCGGGCGGTGCTCTTTGGAGCGGGTGACCGTAAGGTTAGGCAAGGTGCGGCGCCGCGGCCGGCGGGAATGCGGCCAATGAGAGGGGGGTTTCGAGGCCAGCGGCCACAGCATCCCCGGCGAGCGCAAGGCCGCCGGCTAAACTCCGGTCCGCTCCTGCATCCCCCATGTCCTCGCCCCCGCACCTCTACACGTTCGGCTACGAAGGCCTCGACATCGACGCCTTCGTCGCACGCCTACAGTCGGCCGGCATCAGGACCATCGTGGACGTGCGCGAGCTGCCGCTCTCCCGCAAGCGCGGCTTCTCGAAGACCGCCTTTGCGGCGGCGTTGGCCGAGGCCGACATCGCCTACCTGCACGCGCCGACGCTGGGCTGCCCGAAGGAGGTGCGTGACCAGTACAAGCGCGATGGTTCGTGGTCTCGCTACACGAGCGGGTTCATGAAGCACTTGGCGGCGCAGAAGGCCTCGGTCGGCGAGCTGGCGAAGATTGCCAGGGCGACCCGCAGCTGCCTGGTCTGCTTCGAGGCGGACTTCAACTTCTGCCATCGCACCTTCGTGGCGCGTGCCGCCCATGCGGCCGGTGCGCCTTCGGTCATGCACCTGAGCGCTAGAACAATGTGCTCTGACTCGGGTCTTCGGGCTGCGGCTTAGGTGGGTAGATCAGGCTCACCCCGAGCCACTGGTCGGGGAAGCGATGGATGGTGCCCATCAACAGCATCAGATCCTTGGAGAGCAGGTCGTGCTCCAACTTGTCCCGAAAGGCGCCTCCCAGTGCCTGCCATGCTGCCGCCGCGCGTTGCGGTACAGCGCGCAGGCCTCCCAATCGACGAGCTTGACCCGGACGGACTTCGTCGCGTCCGCCGGGCCGTACTCGCAGTGGTAGTAGAAGTCGAATGGGATCTTCTCGAGCAGGCGAACCTGTCGTTGATCCTCCTCGGCATCGAAGAGACTGTTCTGCTGCTGCATCTGCAGCAGCTTGGAGCGCTCGTCGGGGTCCAGTCGTCGTTCTTGGTCGCCTTGATCTCGAGCGACGTGATGCGAGCTGGCTTGAACAGTGCCAGCGTCGTTCCGGCGGCTTGCCGCGCCTGCTCCATCGCGTCGAAGTCGGTGAAGACGCGCTGCTGCGCCAGCAGCGCCATGCGGGCGGGCCAGCCGTGCTTGCCAGCCTTCATCGGCTCGGCGTCGCAGACGATCGTATCGACGAAGATGCGGTGGCTTTCGGGGCGGTGGTCGTCGCGTGACTTCTCCAGGCGCACGTCGATCCACTGCCACTTGCGGAACTGCTGTTCGTCGGCCACCAGCCTAAACGGCACCGGAAACAATCGCACGAGCTTGCCGCCCGCCGTCAGGCCGGCCACGCAGGAGGTTTCGGCGTACTTCGCACTCGGCGACGGGTAGGTCTTGCACAGGATCAGCACGCGCTCGACGAACGAGGCCATTCACCCACCCCGTTCGGCACAATGCGCCGTGCGGCCCAGCGCTTCGTACAACAGCGCCGACCCGAGCAGGACGTCCTTCAGTCCGTTCCTAGCGCGTTGCGCGCCCGCGCAAGCATGCACATCGTCGTTTGCGCCGCGAAGGCGTCGGCGATCGCGTTCGGCGGCGCGGGCTTGTTGGCTCATTGGGGAACAGCATAGCGGCCCGCGAGGGCGGGGCTACGCTGCTCGCCGATGGAAGCTGGCGAGTGCGCAGGCGGCGAGGGCGCTGATCACCAGTGGCGCACTCGGCAGCAGCATCGGATGGACCGTGGCCGGAACTACGCTGGCAACGACGGTGCCGCACGCGACGACGATGGCGGCACATATGGCTAGGGCGAACATTTCGGGATCGTGCTGCACGAACTCGCGCGACCTGACCGCGCGCACGACGTAGCCGTCCACGAGTGCGGCGATGGTGAACGCTGCGAGCCAGGGCAGCCACTCCACGATCATCGACAGGCGGAACAACGCGAGCAGGAGCAGCGCTTCGACCGCGCGGAAGTAGCTGTTGTCGAAGAGGCGGCGGTTGACCACCGCCATTTCGAGCGCCACGGCGGCGTCGAAGGGGGTGGCGGTGAAGGCATTGGTCGATTCCGGAGGGAGGGTAGGCTGCCGAGTCGCGTCCTGCGCCCCAAGCGCGCGTTCGAGCATCCGCGCTGCGGAGATCGAGCCCCACGTGTCTGCAGCCGCAGCGTGCTCCAGCCGCAATTGCGCCAGGAAGCGCTCGGGAGGATGCGCCGACGGCAGGAATAGCACCAGCGCCAGCACCGCCAGCAGAGAGGTGACGGCCACGAGGCGGATCAAGCCTCTCGCCCCTGTGTGCGAACTGCGGACTGGGCCGCTGGCGCGGGGTCGGGCTCGATGATCGGAAACCGCCCCTTGATGATCCGCCCGCCCGACACCGATGCGAAGTACTGCAGATTCGGCAGCTTGCCCAGCACGTCGGCCGGCACCATCTCCTCGAAGCTTTCGGTGAGTTGCGTCGAGTAGCTCGACGAGAAGTCGCCCAGGTGCGCGTCGGCGCCGCTGCTCAGGCCCACCCGCACTGTGTGAATGGCGGTCTTGCCGAAGGTTTCGACCACGAAGTCCTGCGTCGGCCGGTCCTTCGAGCGCAGCGCGATCAGGTTGTTGAGGTTGCCCAGCGCCATGCGCGCTGCGTCCTCGCTGCCCAGGCGCTTGGCTAGGTCGGCCAGCGTCTGCATCGCGCAGGTGGTGAAGATGCCGCCTTCCGCGCCCTTGTTGAGGATCTCGATCAACGGCTGGTTGATGACGTTCGAGACTTCGTCGACGAAGAGCGAGATGCGCCGGTAGCCGCCGAGGTTGTAGCGCATGCCCGCACGCGCGGCCAGGTCGGCGAGGGCCAGCGCGCCGATGGCCGTGGCCACCGATGGGTCGGGCAGCGAGTCCAGGCACATGTACAGCACGTGGCCGGCGCGCTCGATCTTCTCGAAGTTCATGATCGGGCGCGTGTCGTCGGCGTCGAACGGGTCCGGCGACAGGCTCGGGCCGAGGTCGCCCGAGGTGAGCATGGAAAGCACGGGCAGCAGGTTGGCGGTGATCTTCTGGTAGTGCTCGCGGTTGTGTCGGAAGGTGCGCACCTGCGCATCCAGCACCTTGTTGCGTTGCGACTGCGCGACGTGGTGCTCGTAGTAGGCGACGAAGGCCAGCAGGTCGGCGCTGGCCGCTTCGGAAGGACGCTTGAGGTTGCCTCGGTGGGCATCGTGCAGCAGCTTCTTCATCTCGGGCAGCTCGCGCCAGTTGGCGCCAAGGGTGCGCTCGTAGTGGCGTCGCAGCGTGCCCTCGAGCACCGGCTCGATGCCGCCCTCGATGTACTTGGTCAGCTTCACCAGGTTCGGCCGCTCCTCGAGCTCGATCAGCCCCTGCACGACGACGTTGACCGCGTCCCAGCCGAAGGCCGAGAAAGCGCCGGCCGTGTCGGGCGGCATGATCGACTGGATGCGCGAGGCGATCTCGGTTGGCTTCTGCCAGTTGAAGGTGAAGTCCAGCCGCACGCCGGTCTCGGGGAAGGCGGGGTGGAACTCCAGGAAGGTGTCGGGCGCACGCCAGTCTTCGCAGGCGCGCTGCGTCACGCGCTTCAGGCGTCGGCTGTTCTTCGGGTCGATGACGATGACCACGTCGCCGCGCCGCACCGCCTGCGTGATGAGGTTGGCCAGCGCCACGCCCTTGCCCGACTGCGTGGTGCCAACAAGCAGCGTGCCGCCCTCGAAGTTCTGCAGCGGCCGGTGCAGCGGCACTTCTTTGGGTTCGACGCCATGGATGTAGGGCAGGCCGATCTCGGCGTCGGGCTGCGGATGGTTGTCGTAGCCCAGCCAGGCCAGCAGGCGAGGTGAGACAGTGAACTGCCGGTAGTCCACCTTCGCCAGCTCGTACAGACGCTGGGCGTGGACCGGCCGCCAGTCAAAGCCGAAGCCGAGGAACACTTGGTCGGGCTGTTGGCACCAGCGGGCCAGCTCGGCGGTGGTGATGGTCTGAACGCCGCGCCCGCCGAGCGAGGCGCGCAGCACCAGTGTGCGCAGGGCTTGAGCACCGCGGAAGACGCCCCAGACGAAGCAGCAGAGCGCCAGCGGCAGCGCCAGGCGGCGTGGCAGATGCCCGAGGATGCCGACCGTTGCGAAGAATGCTGTTGCCAGCAGCCAGGTTGCCGCCGCGTAGGCCTCGTAGGCCGGGCGCCATGGCATTTCGTACTGGCGGACCAGCATGCTCAGGCCCGCGGCGATTCCGGGATCGCAAAAGTGGCGAGGTCGAGGCCGGCGACGAAGCGCGGATCGAGGATCAAGCCCACGGTGGTGACGCCGCCGAAGTCCCTCGATGTAGTCGGTGGCCGATTGGCATCGGCGTGGACCAGCATGCGCAGATCGCCCAACGCGCGCATCGCGAGTGCAGGCTGCAGGCCGCGGCGTTCCAGTTCAGCGAGCGGCACGAAGATGCCGGTCGCCACCGTGTACGCGGCCGAGGTGCGCGCGTCGCTGTTCAGCGTGGCCACGATGGAGCCAAGCGCGTCGCGCACGGCGGGGTTCAAGCGCATGGGGGCCTTCAGCACGATTGGGGTCATCGCGGCTGCTTCGACTGCGGGCGGGACTGTCGAAGGGACGTTCGCCGAAGGGTCTGCCTCGGCGGCATCGAGCAGCGACATCTGGCCCGGCGGCAATGGGGGCGGCGCTGGCCCTGCCGTGGCGGCCATCGGTCTCGTGGGCTCGAGATTCGTCGCCAGTGTGCCGGCGTGGGGGTGCGGGCTGCCCTCCGGGCCGGACCAGAGGATTGCCGGAGAGGTCAGCTTGATGGCGTCCAACGGGCCCTTGGCGCCGGGCGGCTGGATCAGCCACGTGTTGTGAGAACTGTCGCGGGGCTCCGCCACGCCCGCAGCGAGTAGCAGATCGAGGACGGTATCGGCTGATTTCGGTATGCCGGGCAACTGATCCGCCTCTAGCAAGGCCTGTGCATCGGCAGCGCATTGCGGCCAGAGCAGGAACAGACCGTCGCTGCCGTACCAGACGCGCGACTTGTCGCGGTTCGGCACCCAGGCCGACTCGGCCGAAGCCAGACGACGCAGCGCATCCACCAGATAGCGTTCGAGGTGCGAGCCGAACTGCGGCGAGCCGTAGCGGTCGGCGCTGGCCTTGAGGTTTCGGTCAATGACCAGGGCGAGCGAGCGGCGGACCAGGCTATCGAGCACATTGGGCTCGCGATACACCGGCAGGCCGCCGACGCTGGCAAGCAGGTGCGGAACG
Source organism: Methylibium sp. T29 (assembly GCF_000576205.1). Lineage (NCBI taxonomy): Bacteria > Pseudomonadati > Pseudomonadota > Betaproteobacteria > Burkholderiales > Sphaerotilaceae > Methylibium > Methylibium sp. T29. Next base: position 60,059 of record NZ_AZND01000005.1, read on the forward strand.
ATGACCGTGTTGCCGGCGCTGAGGTTCTGCAGCACGGCGGGCTGCACGACGTGAGGCACCGCGAACAGCCCAAGGCTACGGGCCTCCGGCGCTTGAGTGCGCCAGCGCACGAAGTAGCGCTCGATTCGGCTCTCGGCAAGCCAGGTGGCCAGGGGCATGAGGTAGGAGGGCCATTCGTTGCCGTCGGCATCGACGACAATCAATGACGCCAAGGCCCGGTGCAGTTCACAGCACAAGCCACCGATGAAGGTAGCGTGCCGCCAACGCGGCTCGAGCTGACGGCGCGTGCTAATGGTCGATTGGCCGGAGAAGATGTGCGCGTCCGTGCCCTGCAGGGCATAGAAGGCCACCTCAAGCCCCAGTTGCAGTAGGCCGCCGGGCTGGCGGAAGTAGTTGTCGGGTGTGGCAGGGAGCAGGTGAACGTAGCCCGCGTAGGCTTCGATCAGTGCCAATGCGTCGCGCGCGAACGTCTCTCGGTCGACGCCGAAGCACAGGCGGATGCGGGCGAGCAGGTTGTCGTGCTCGGCGAGAATGGAGCCCACGGCCGCACACACGAACCCCGGATCCGCCGGCGCGTACGGGTGTCCGGATGAGTCGGTGCGCGACGACGTAGGCAGGGCATGCATGCTCCGACTTTCAAGTCGTGCGGCAGAGCGACGCGACCGTGAATTGCCGGCAAGATCGGGTTGTTTCGCCGTCGCCCCGATACTTGACCTGGGATCAGGGTGTCAGGTCGCATGCGATGCAGCGATGACCGCAGCGACGCCACCGCAGTGATCAGTGAAGAAGCAAAAGGGGGGACGAACAAGAATGAAGGTCGTACGACTGAAGATCACGAACTTTCGGAGCATTAAGAGCGCCGAACTGCACTTCGACGGGCACGCCCTGATCGTCGGCCCAAACAACGTTGGCAAGAGCACGATTTGCGAAGCACTTGACCTGGTGCTGGGGCCGGATCGCATATCGAAGTTCCCGCCAGTCGAGGAGTTCGACTTCCACAACGCGCACTACCTGACTCCGGCGGCAGTTGAGGGCGAAGAGCCGACGCCCGTGCCGATCAAGATCGAGGTCGTCCTTACCGACATCAATCCGGAGGTCGAAAACCGATGTGGCCAGCACCTTGAGTTCTGGCACACGGCTGAGAGGCGGACCCTCAACGAAGGCGAAGCCGACGCCGCAAACCCTCCCTTGGTGGTGAGTTGCCTGCGGCTTGAGACCGAGGCCGTCTACAACGCGGAAGAGGACGAGTTCGAGGCGAAGACCTGCTATTCGCGCAGCCCGAACGCTGAACCAGGCGAGTTGGACAAGGTCAGCAAGGAAGTTAAACGCCTTTTCGGTTTCCTGTACTTGCGTGCGGTTCGGACAGGCTCCCGCGCCTTGAGCCTGGAGCGAGGCTCGCTGCTCGATGTCATCCTGCGGCTCAGAGGCTCACGTGCAGGCCTTTGGGAGAAGGCCATTGAGCGCCTACGCGATCTGGACATCGAGAAGGATGCTACGCACCTGCAGCCTGTCCTGAAGTCGATCGAAGCGCGCCTCGGACGCTACATCGCGTCCGACGTGGACGGCAGAACCACGAAGCTGCACGTGTCTCAGCTAACGCGCGAGCACCTGCGCAAGACCATGGCGTTCTTCCTTGCCATGTCCAAAGATCAGACGCCGGTGCCATTCCAGCAGGTTGGCACTGGAACGCTGAATGTCCTGGTTCTCGCCCTCTTGTCATTCATCGCCGAGTTGAAGCCGGCGTCAGTCATCTTCGCCATGGAGGAGCCCGAGATCGCGGTGCCGCCTCATACGCAGCGCCGGATCGCGGACTACCTGCTCCAAAATACGACGCAGGCATTCGCGACCTCGCACTCGCCGTACGTCATCGAGCGTTTCGAGCCGGAGCAAACCCTGCTCTTGTCACGCGGGCCCGACTCCAGCGTCACTGCCAAGAAGGTGTCTGATGCAGGCGGCCTCAAAGGTAACGACTTCAAGCGGTTTGCGCGGCGTGGTTTGACGGAATGCATGCTCGGCAAGGGAGCCATCGTCGTCGAAGGCCTGACAGAGTTTCACGCTTTGCCGGTTGCTGCCAGGAAGCTGGAAGAGAGCGACGCCTCTTTCCAGCCGCTCGACATCGCTGGCGCCGCGTTCTTCGACGCGGAGAGCGAGGGGGCAATGCCGAAGTTCGGCACCTTCTTCAAGGCGCTCGGCCTCAAGACGTTCTCGTTCTACGACTCGATGCCTCGCCCACCGGAAAAAAAGAAGCTGTTCACCGAGGCGTTCGACGTGGATTGCGAGCATGTGCACGCAGGCTTCGAGGCGCTGATCGTGAGCGAGATGTCGCTCGATCGTCTGTGGGCTTTCCTTGACGATCTTCGGACGACTGGCGACAACGGCAACTTCACGATCCCCGCTGTGCGCCCGTCCGATCCGGACCTGAAGAAGTTGGCTCGGTCAGCACTGGACGGTAGCAAGGGCGCCGGCTGGGCTGCCAGGCTCTTCGAAGGCAGCACAGTGGCCGAACTGCCGCCAACGGTCACCGGCTTTTTGAAGCAGGTGTTTGCAGCCTTCCCGAAGCCGGCCGACATCCCAGTGGAGGTCGCGGTCGCGGCGGCGCCAGCTAAGCCAGCCTTGCCCGTGGCCGGCGGCGCTGCGGCGCCACCCGCTCCTGCGGCTTGACCGAAGACGCCTCCATGGAGGTCTGTGATCTTCGCCAGCAACTCCTTGATTGCAAGGGCCACGCTCTCGTCATTGGTGGACCAGGAAGCGGCAAGACGACGATTGCCCTGAAGAAGGCAGTTGTGCGCATCAGCGATGGTCTTTCGCCCGGTCAATCTGTCCTCTTCCTGAGCTTCTCCAGGGCAGCCGTCGCTCGCGTGGGCGAGGCCACGCGGTTGGAAGTGCCGAAGGCGCAGCGCAGCATGCTGAGCATGCAGACCTTTCACTCCTTCTTCTGGACGTTGCTGTCCGCACACGCCTATCTGCTCGGTGCTCCGAAGTCGTTGCGCATCCTGTTGCCGCAGGATGAGCAAGCCAAGTACGGGACGATCAAAGCGAAGGACCGCAAGGAAGACAACCCGGATTGGCAAGCGTGGCTGCAGGAGCGCGAACGGCTGTTTCGGGAGGACGGACTGATCGCCTTTGACCTGTTCCCGTCCAACGCGGCGCAACTGCTCGAACGCAGCGCGCATGTCCGCCGCCTCGTCACTCAGCGCCACCCGGTGATCATCGTGGACGAGGCGCAGGACACCAACGAACATGCGTGGCGCTGCATCGAATTGCTGGCACCTGCAGCACAGGTGATCTGTCTGGCCGATCTTGAGCAGCAGATCTTCGACCATCTTCCCGGCATTGGTCCGGAGCGGATCGTCGCCATCAGGAAGTCGCTGAGCCCTTTGGAGATCGACCTCGGCGCGCAGAATCACCGCAGCGGTGGTACTGAGATCGCCACGTTCGGCCAGGACATCTTGCTTGGCAAGGTTCGCGGCTCACCATATCTCGGCGTCTCTGCGTTCGCCTATAACCCAAAGCTGCGGACCCTGTCCGCCATCATGCGCATGTCCATCGGCATGCTCCAGCGGGCCATCCGGAAGTCGACCGGGAAGTACGGTAGGAACGTCGCGATCCTCACGCACTCTGGCGCGTCTGCGGCCAAGATTTCGGCGGCGCTGAACGCCGAACCGAAACCGGTCCGGCACAAGCTGTCGTTCGATGAGGCAGAAGCCATGTTGACGGCCCGCTTCGCGGCGTTCCTCCTTGAGCCCAAGCGAGAGGTCGATCGGATGCCTGACCTCGCAACAGCCCTTGATCTACTCGCGACGGCAAAGCGGGCCAATGGTCTGGCAGCCGCAAAGCAGTGGCAAGTTTGGGCGTTGGCGGTTCGGGCCGGTAAGGCACCGAAAGCGAAGTTCGTTCAGGCAGTATTGGGCGTTATGGATGGGCTGCGGGCTGAGGGTTTTGCAGGCGATCCGGCAAAGGACTGGACTCGCGTCAAGATCGCACTGCGCGCGACTGGCGACGAGCACTTGACGGAGGCGGCGAAGAGCCTGGATTACCTGGTCGCCTTCAATCGTGGCAAGCGGATCAGCGGAGGACTTGGAGCCGTCTGGACGCGTGATGGTCAGTACACGGGCGCACGGCAGGTGCTCGACCTAGCGCTCGCCCAAGACCAGATTCTTGGTGGCGTCGACGATCCGCCCGGTGTACAAGTGATGACGATCCACAAATCGAAGGGCAAGCAGTTCGACGGCGTCATCGTCGTCAGGGAAGGCCGGCACGACGGCGAGCAGATGGTGTCGTCGTTCGTGTGGTGGGGCGATGAGCCCCCGTATCACAGAAGCCGCAAGATACTCCGTGTAGCCATCACTCGCGCCAAGGCGCACACGCTGATGCTTGGTCCGATTTGGCCAGGCTGTCCGATCATTGGCCAGCACACGCTATAGAGTGGCGCGTCGGGCCACAGTGCTTTGGGACGCGCGTCAATGCGGTTTCACTGATCTGATACCTCAGCGCCATCGGCTTCTATCGCCCATTCAACAGGCGGTGCAGGCCGAGGTCCAGCTGAGAGAGGTCCGGTAGTGGCCGCACCGGAAACGACGCCTGCACCCGCTGGTCCGTGCCATAGCGCTGCACCAGCTTGCAGAACGGGCACTCGTCATTTGACCGCGGCGCCGAGCCGTAGGCCGCCAGGTACTCGCTGTGGCAGGTGGGGCAGGCAACCAGCGAGAAGCTCTGCACGCTGGTCAGCCACAGCCCGTCGGTGTGCGCGACAAGGTCGAAGGCGCGGTCGAAGCTGATGCGCTGCGGCGGTTCGCAGACGCTGCCGTAGTGGCGGTAGGCGGCGACGAGCGCTTCGGCCGCGGCGAAGCCACCGTCGCGCAGGCGCCGATACAGCGACACGACGATGGAGGCCTCCGCGCGGTAGAGCAGGTTTGCGCCGTGGTACCACTCGGGGGAGTCGGGCGGCCGGCCGCGCGGCACGTTCTCGCGGTCGGGGAACAGCAGGCGCAGCAGCTCACGCGGCGGCAGGCCAGTGAGGTGGCCGATCGTGCGCACGCGCGCGCCCAGCGCCGCGCAGTCCTTGGCCAGTTGCAGCGCTCGCAGTTGCCGGTCGACCCGCAACGGGGGACGGGGCTCGCCCATGGCGTGTGCCAAAGGCGGCGGTCAGGCGGCGAGGTGCTGGGTGGCGTGCACCGCGGCGAGCGGCCGGGCCAGCGGCAGCGGCGCTTCGAGGAGCGCCAGCAGGTCGCGGCGCGCCGGGAAGAGGGTGGCGTCGCCGACGTTGGCGACGATGGCCATGATCTGCTGCACGCCCAGGCCGGCGATGCGGTCAGCCTGCGCGGCGTCGAGCGCGTACTTGCAGCAGGTGGCGGGGCGATCCTGCAAGACCCCGTCGCGGATGGTGAGCAGCAAGGTCAGGTTGGTGAGCTGGACATCGGAGAGCTGCGCCTGGTTCATGGTGCTTTCCTCGGGTGGGCCCTGGCCGGGCACGGTGGATGGGTGGGATTGGGATGTGTCGGGTGGCGGTCGGGTGTCGATCGGTGTGCGCCACAGCATAGGGTTCGGCAGTGAGATTGCGACGGCATGCGGCCCCGTCGGGACCGCATTGCCATGTACAACCGCCCGGACTCCCGGGCGAATCCGTGCAGCCCGGACCCGCGATGGGTCCGGGTCGCTGCGGCACATGCCGCGCTCAGGCGGCTTCGGCGAGGCTCTTCCACTCGTTCTGCGGCAGCTCGATGAGGCGGCCGCCCAGGGCCTCGAACTCGGTCGCACGGTCGTAGTCGTCGACCTCCTGCGAGTAGTGCGTCACCGCGTTGACCAGGCCGTAGCCGGTCAGGTCGGCGTCGGCGATCAGGTGCCGCAGCACGCCGGCACGCTCCTGCTCGTTGAGGGCGTAGCGGTTGGCCAGCACCTCAACGGTCTTCACAGGGTCACCGGTCAGCGGGATGCGCAGCGTCTTCTGCAGCTTCTGCGCGGCCTGCAAGAAGGTCGCCTCGGACACCGCCGCCTCGACCACGTCGCGCACCTTCAGGAAGAAGGCCTTGTCGTCCGCCTGCAGCGTGTCGTCCTTGAACACCGTGATGGTGTCAGCGACGTTGCCGATGCTGCGGCCGACGTGGGTCTTGTGCAGCGAGAAGTCGGGAACGATCAGCCCGTTGAGGCAGCGCAGCCGATAGATCAACGGCTGCACCGAAAGCGTGCCGTGGCCGACCTCGGAGTTGCTCACCACCACGCCGGCCTGCACGACATCGCCGAGCGACATCTCGTGCTTCAGCTGCGGTGTCACCACCTTCAGGTACATGCGCGTCTCGGTCAGTTCGACCGATTCGAAGCGCACCTCGGGCAGGCGCTGCAGGATCGGCAGCACGCTTTCGGCGAGGTCGTAGTTGTCGAGCCGGCGGTAGCGGTCCGACAGCACGGCACGGACGTTGCCGTCCAGCGTGCGCAGCATGCGGCGGTCATCGTCGCTCTGCAGCCAGGTGTTGACGTTGCGGTCCAGCAGCACGGGCTGCTCGCTGCGCATGCGTTCGAAGTACGCATACGGGATCTTCAGTTTGTCCGCGAGTTGGCGGCGCGCCAGCGGCGTCACGCCGTAGTGCGCCGGGCCACCGGTTTCTTCGACGACGAGGCGCGTCTGGCCCGTGTCGTCGGTGTCGTGGCGCATCAGCGCCGACGGGACCACCAGGTCCTTCTTCGAGTTCAGCTGGCGTTCGAGTTCCTGCGCCAGGCTCACGAGGGTGCGTCCGTTCTTCATCACAAACTCCGATCGGAAGTGCGGGGCGCCGTGCCCCCTCGGGGCACGGCCCCGCGGGGTGGGTGATGGATTCGGCACGGGGCCGGATCCTCTCGATGGCGCGGGTTCATCCGCGCCGACTGCATGCAGTTCAAGGTCTGCCTTCGCCCTGCGTCATCGACACAAGGTCCGGTGTGGCAGCGACCGGTGGGGTTCATGTCTCTGTTCCGCTACGCCGCCTGGGCTTCGGCAGCCGAACTGCGCATGCGCCACACGTCAGCCCAGTCGTGGCCGGGCTGGCGCGGCAGGAACACGCGCACCTGGCGAGCGTTGTTGCCCGGCGTGCTGCGGGTCAGGCGACGGGCCAGCGCGTAGGCGCAGGCCTGGCCTTCGAAGCTGCCATCGGCGTCGTTGTCGGCATAGATGCAGACCTGACGCACGCACTCGGGCAGCCACAGCTTCTCGAGGTTGCCGGCGCTGACGGCGGCCCACGCCGGCTTGCCGGTCGCGAGGTGCACCGCCAGCGCGGTCTCGATGCCTTCGGCTACGGCGAGCTCACGCGCCGGTTCGCACAGCCGGACGGCGGCGCCGTTGATGCCGGCCGAGAGCACCTTGCGTGCGTCGGGTACCGGCGCCTTCTCGCCGTCGTTCAGGTAGGTCCGGTGCAGCGTCACCGCGTGGCCGTCCGGGCCCTGGATGCAGGCCAACATCGCCGGGTAGTCGGCCACCTTGCAGGAGCGGCCGGCGGCGTTCTTCTCGTAGTAGCCCAGCGCCGGGTGACGGCGCAGGACACTCGGCGCATGGCGCAGGTGCAGCCCACGGCGGCGCAGGTAGCAATCGACCTCGTCGCCGGGCTGGACGGGCAGGGCTTCGTCCCACAGGCGTTGCGCGAGGCGGCGCATGCGCTGCGCGGACGGTTCGACCGCCGCCGGTGGGGCACTCGGCGCGGGGGCCGGCGCGCCGACGCAGGACTCCACCTGCCGCAGCGCGGTCGCGAAGTCGAGGCCGAGCGCGGCCTGCAGGAGCTTGAAGCCCCCTCCCGCGCCGCAGTGGCGGCAGTGGTAGTTGCCTTCGCCGAACTTGTCGGTGTACTGGAAGCGATCGGTGCCGCCACACGACGGGCAGGGGCCGTTGCGCTTGCCCAGGATGCGATTGTCAACGCCCAGGCTGCGCAGGATCTCGGTCCAGCGGCCGTGTGCGCGGCGTTTGGCTTCGTCGATGCGATGCTCGAAGGCCGTGTCATTCATGGCGGCCTCCGCGGCCACCGCGGCGGCACTTGGAAACGGGCATGGCTTGTTGTCGCTTCATGATTTCTCCTTGACGGGTGAACCCACCACGCCGGGCCTGCGCCCGGTTGAGGGCAAGGCTCCGCGGCCATGGCGGGCGGGCCGGCGCTAAAGCGCCGGAGGGACTTCGGGGCCGGCTTCGGAGCAACGCGCTCCAGGTGTGCCTGCGACCTGCGGGAAAACCTCTCCGCAGCGCACACGCGAGGTGCTGCGCTGGGGAGAGGAGGCCCGAAGGCCTCCAACCCATCAACTCAATCGGCCAGTTCGACGGCATGGCCGTCCGATCCGGTGCCGACGCTCAGGCGGAACTGCCTGCCATGCAGCACCGGATAGCGCTCGAGCTTCAACTCACGCAGCAGCGAGTCGAGCGTGTCTTTCGGATCGACGGAGCGCAGCCGACGGATGAGGTCGGCCAAAGCTTCGCGGTCCGCGTCCAGGTCGGACTCCAGGAACTGCTCGTTCTCGTCGGTGAAGTTCGAGACCTGACGCACCGGTTCACCCGAGCATTCGCCATCCGGGATGTGGAGCACCCCGTCGTGGTGGACGCCGGCATCGGTGATGTCCACGCTATCGCTGCCCACGCCGACGCGAACGGCGGCGCACAGCACCACATCCGGCCAGATCCAGCGGCCTTCCAGCGTGCGGCGAACACGCTCGCCGAGCGGTTCGACGGTGACCGACTCGTCGTCCAGCCAGCGCACATGGGCTTGCACCCAATGCTCGTGATGCAGGCCGCCCAGGTTGAAGAGCAGGCACCCCGTGGCACGCGCGAACATCCAGCGGCCGGCGTTGTTCTCGTCGAACGAGTCGATCGAGTACAGCTTGACCGAGCCGGCCTCGATGGCCACCCGTGCCGGCGCGGCGGCCACCGTCCGCAGGTAGTCCCGGTTGCCCGAGCCCTCCTGGTAGGGGTAGCCGCAGATCTCGTCGAACACTGCGGCGGGCAGGGCGTCGATGTCGTTGAGCAGGTCCAGGTGGCCCCAGCCTCGCAGGGCCGAATAGAACCTGTCGACGAACACGTCGGCGGGCAGGGCGCGCTTGGCGTCCTCGAGCACGCGGCGCCATTCGGCGCGCAGCGCGGTGTCGATGCGCTTGCGCTGCCGGTCTTCGTCGATCAGCTTGTCGCGATCGGGCAGCCGGGCCATGAACTGGCGCGCATCGAGGTGCAGCACGTTCACGCGCTCCGGGCGGTGGTAGATCGGGCGCAGCACGCAGAAGCCCTGCAGATAGACCAGGGTGTCGTGGCTGTGCTCGCCGTCGCGCGTGCCGCACAGGTGCAGGCCGCCGACGGGCGTCGCGGTGAGCGCCAGGTGCTCGGGGGCATGCGGGCGTTCGAGTCGCTTGCCGTTGAAGCACACCGGCACGGGGAAGCCCGCGCACAGCGTGGCGATGCGCGAGGCCAGGTCGGGCAGGTCGACCCCGTGCAACTCGATCTGCGTGCCTTCAGCCGGCGCCTCGGCCAACTCGACGACGTCGATTGGCGTTCGTGCCAGCGCGGCAGCGGTGTCGAAGTCCGCGAACAGACCGCGCGACCGCACGATGCAGCGCGATGCGGCGTAGAGGCACTTCGAGAACCCGACGCCGAACGGGTTCTCGGCGTCGCAGGTGGTCTCATCCCAGCCCGACTCGTTGAAGGTCAGCAGCTTCTGGAAGTCGTCGATGCCGCGGCCGTTGTCGCGGACGGTCAGCGTCCTGGTCTCGGCGTCGTGGTCGACGGTGATGGACGTGGCGCCTGCGCGCCGGGCGTTCTGGAGCAGTTCCGACACGAGGGTGAATCGGTCGGTGAAGGCGAAGCGCTGGTTGCGCAGCGCGCCTTCCTCGTTGATGCGGACTTGAATCTGCATGGTGTTTCTCCGGCATGGCGGGTGCCCCGAAGGGACGCCCGCCTTTGGGGTGGATGAGTCAACCGCGCGGCGAGTCGAACTCGATCGGCGCGGTGAAGAGCTGGCCGGCATGCAAGGCCTCCAGCAGCGGGTGGTCGAGGAACTCGAACAGCAGCAGTTGCTGCACGTGCAGCGCGCGGCCGCGGCTGTCGAGCCGCTCGACCTGGAAGCCGAGCGGATGCCACTGCAGCCGGTAGGCAAGGCGGTCGGCGCCGGCGATCACGAAGGTGCGGCCGGGCCGGCCGGTGACGATCTCGCTTTCCTTGACGAGGTACTCGAGATCCTCGGGTGCGCGCACGGGCAGCAGCAGCGCCGCGACACGCCCGGCTTGGGAGACGATGTGCATGGCGGCTCCTCAGCGGACCGGCTTGGCGCCGGGCAGGCGATGGCCTTCGGCGCGCGAGGGCGGCGAAGGCGAATCGATGGCGTCCAGGTGGGCGCCGAGTGCGTGCAATGCGAGAACGGCCAGCACGCCGGCCGCGCGATAGAAGCGGGACATGGTGTGTTCCTTGATGTGGTGGTCGCCGCGCTGCGGCGGCGGCCGGGAAGGGCTCAGGCGAAGGGCTCAGGCGAACAGGTCGCCCTGCAGGGCGACCGCGCGGACCTGTTGGTTGATCCACTGCGGATTGCGGGCGAGTTGCAGTTCGACCCACTCCGGATTGCGGGCGACGGCTTCACGCACCCACTCGGGGTAGCGCGTCAGCGTGGCTTCCAGCCAGCGCTTCACGCCATGGCGGATGCGCCTGCGGATCTCCTCGGCATCGACGAGGCCGCAGTAGGTAATCGGCGACAGCGGGCTGCAGCCGACGACGCGCAGGCAGTTCACGAACGAGAACGGCCGCGAGTCCTTCTCGCGCTCGGTGAACACCCAGCGCAGCGTGTCGAGCTTGGCTTCGAGCGGCGTGTCGGGATCCGACAACGCCTCGACCTCCTGCAGCAGGCGCCAGTGCAGGAACACGACGTCCTGCTCGGTCCAGTCGATGGTCTCTGCGCCGGCTTGGGCGATGTCGTCGTCCTCGGTCGGGACGTCGTCAAACGAATCACAGTAGGCGCCGGCCGTGAAGAGGGGCGCGCGGGAACGTTCGAGCGATGCTCGGGGATGTGGCATGTTGGCTCCATGGGGAACGCGGAGGCCATGACCGCCCGCGGGGCGATGGCCCCACGGGGTGACGAATGCCGGCTCGGAGCCGGCGGCTGACTTCAAGGGCTGGCTGGGCGCGGCGCGTGCCGCGGGATCGGGATGCCAGCAACCGATCGAAGCGCGCGTTACAGCCGTCGGCCGCACGGGGCCCGGGCAGTCAACGGCTCGAAAGCGCGCTCGGGATGCGAAGCGGTCGAAGGGTTCGAACCGCTCGCATGCGCACAAGGATCAACAGGGCTTGCCGGGGTGGACGCAGGGCCAGCTGCTGCGTGTGCGAAAGGTAGCGACGCGATCGGCAGCGGTCAACGGGGTTGGGGCCGCGTGGCGTGGGCTGATGGCGAAACCACCGCCGCCGCGCGGCCGTTTCGCGTGGCGATGGGTGCCGGCCGCGGCGAACACTGGCCGCCAGCGCGTTCTCAGTGTGATTGTTGCGGGAGAGGCCCATGCACAACGATGTCCTGCCGACGACCACCAGCCTGCAGATCGTGCGGGTGGACCAGGGTGGCGTCAACGAGCGCATCCTCGCGCGCGAGGCCAAGGTCGACTATCGGCGTGTCGAGGCGGCGAGCGTGAAGATGCCGGCCTGCTTCACCAGCGCCGAGGGCAAGCGACTGTTCGTGCGCATGTTCGCGACGCTGCAACTCAACGCGCACTTCATCTCGGTGATCGCGCGCACGCGCCTGGACCCCGAGGACGTTGCGCGCGTCGAGACGGCGCTGCGCGAGCGCCTGGATGCCGTCTCGGCTGCGCTTGACCGCGCCATCGACGGCGCCGAAGCGCTCTTCAAGGCGCACGGAATCACGCGGGTGGCGACCTACGACACTCGAGCGCTGGAGATCGAGGTGGGCGTGCTGTCGTCGAGCGGCCGGCGGTATCTGGAACTGCTCGGCAAGCTCGACCAGCTGATGCCCTTGCTGCAGACGCTGGAGATTCACGAGGTCATCACCACGCGCGAGGTCGACAAGCAGCGTGCGCTGGTGAAGCGCCAGGTGCGCGGCGTCGCCACCGCGGCACGCAACTTCGCGTCGGGACTGCGGCGGCGCATGAACGCACCGGAGGTCGAGATCGAGGGGCAGGGTGATTCGGTCGAAGATGCGACACGCGACGATGCGAGTGCCCTGGCCGGCCAAGACGCGGCGATTTCTGCCTTGCCGTCCGCCGAGCCAGTTGCCGAGGCTGGCGCATCTGGCGACGGCGAGAACGATGAAACCCCGGCGCCGCGAGTCGCCACCGCGTAGCGCCCGCGCAAGGCCGCCGTTTAGCAGGCGAACGCTGCACTCGACGTGCGTTCACTGATCGCCGGCGCTACGGTCTCACGCAGGCGCATGGCGGCTCCACGGGTCGCAGCGCTCCTCCCATCGAAGGTCGATGGCGTCGCAGTCGACACCTGCCTTGATTGCGCTTGAGGCGACCAGCGGCAACGCTGGCATCCCGCCATCAGCAACCACTTTTTCAGGGCCGGGCATCAGCGCCGGTTCGCATGAACCGCCAGCTGGGAACGCACTGGCGGTAAACCTGGAGTCTTCGCGTTCCTGTCCGCAGCGATCCGACCGTGACCCTTCGCTGCGGCAACGAGCTGGTCATGCCTTCCGGCGGAGCCGTCCGCCGCGGAGACCGAACATGCCCATGCGAACCTCCTTGCCCGGCAGCGCCGCTACTGCCACGCCCTTGCGCACGACCGAGTCCGGCGCGGCCAACAACCCCTCACCCTGCTTGCCCGACACGGGCTTCCTGCGCCAGCGTCAGGTGCTCGCGTTCGTGCCGATATCGAAGTCCACGCTGTGGCGACAGGTCCGTGCGCGCTCGTTTCCGAGCCCGGTGAAGCTGTCGGCAGGAGTCACGGCTTGGCGCGCCGAAGATGTGCGGCGCTGGATCACCGAGCAGGGCGGCAG
>NZ_AZND01000006.1:0-60260 GCF_000576205.1 Methylibium sp. T29
CTGGTCGCGGCATGCGCTGGACGACGCGCTGCTGGTCCGGCTGCCCGACGGCGCTGGCCAGGCGCGCTGGCTGTGGGCCGGCCCCGCGGCGCAAACCGACGCGATGCTGAATGCCCTGCCGGCCCTCGCACTGGAGCGCTGGGACTGGCTCGAGGTGCACAGCGGTGTCGCGCCCATCGTGGCGAACACCGTCGAGGCCTTCGTGCCGCAGATGCTGAACTACGAGCTGGTGGGTGGCGTGAACTTCCAGAAGGGCTGCTACCCCGGGCAGGAGATCGTCGCGCGCAGCCAGTACCGCGGCACGATCAAGCGCCGCGCCGCGCTCGTGCACGGCGACGCCGCCGCCCTGCCCGGCCAGGAAGTGTTCTGGAGCGGTGATGACGCCCAACCCAGTGGACTGATCGCGCTGGCGGCGCCGGCACCCGGCGGCGGGTGGGATGCGCTGGTCGAGCTGAAGCTCTCGGCGCTCGACGACGGCAGCCTGCACCTCGGCAGCAGCGGCGGCGCCAGGTTGCAGCCGCTGGCGCTGCCCTACGCGGTGCCGCGCGAGAACGCGGCCTGAAGCAGCGATGCAGCTGTCTCACCGATGGGGCGGCACGCGCTGTTCATTTATTACCGCGTTCGCGACGTGCACGCCGACGAGTTGATGGCGGCTGCGACGGCAATGCAGATCACCCTTCAGGCGGCCCATCCGGCGCTCGATGTGCGTCTGCTGCGCCGGCCTGAAGCGCAGGAGGGTCTGCACACCTGGATGGAGACCTACGGCCTGCCGCCCGACGCTGATCCGGCCGCGCTGGCGGCCGATGTCGAGCGGGCCGCTCGGGGGCTTGCGCCCTGGCTGGTCGGCGCTCGCCACGTCGAGCATTTCGTCGCATGTGCCTCGTAGCACTGGCGCTCGACCAGGACCGGCGTTTCCCGCTGGTGCTGGCGTCCAACCGCGACGAGTTCTTCGATCGTCCGACCGCGCGATTGGCCTGGTGGACGCCCCAGGGTGGCGGTCCCGACATCCTGGGCGGTCGTGATCTGCAGGCCGGCGGCACGTGGCTGGGCCTGACCGCTGCCGGTCGCCTGGCGCTGGTCACGAACGTCCGGGCGCCGGGCAGGCAGGATGCCCAGGCGCCCTCGCGCGGCGGCCTGGTGCCGCACTGGTTGCATGGCGAGCAGCCGCTCGACCGCTTCTGGACCAGGTGGCCGTGTCGGGCTACAACGGCTTCAACCTCGTCGCGGCCGATTTCGCGCGCGGCGAATGCTTCTGGGCCAGCAGTGCGACGGCGCTGCCGCGCCGCATCGAGCGTGGCCTCTACGGGCTGTCGAACGCGGCGCTCGACACACCGTGGCCCAAGGTCGAACACCTGAAGGCACGCGTGAAGGGCGCCCTCGCCGAAACGGCTGCGGAAGAGCCGGTCGATGCGCTCGCCAGTCGATTGTTCGAAGCGCTGGTCGACCGCAGCGTGGCCGCCGATGCCGAGCTGCCTTCGACCGGCATTCCGCGTGAGCTGGAGGTGCAACTCTCCGCCGCCTTCATCCGCACGGTGGATGGGCGCTACGGCACGCGCTGCTCCACGCTGGTGATCACCGAGCGAGTGAAGCGCCAGCTCGTCACGCACGTGTTCGAGCGCAGCTATGCCGTCGGCGCGGGCGTCGCCCTGTTGCGGCGCTCGCGTTTGCTGGACTGGCCGCCGCGCTACAGCGGGGTGGGACAGGTGCCGCACGCCGCGGCCGAATCGGTGTCGGAAAGCACCGTGGAGGAGCCCAGCGCGCTGCCGGCAAAGGACAGCACGCCGCCGCGGCGCATCCGTGCGCGCGGGTCCTCAAGCCGGCTCGCTGAGCCGCAGCGGCATCAGGCGCTGCGCGCCATCAGCGCAAGCATCAGTTCGATGCGGGCCTGGGCTGGTGTCCGGGCTTCGCTGATCGGCAAGGCGTCGTGGCCGGTCGGCAGCACGGCGCCGTCGGCGACGCGCGTGCAGCGCTGCACCACGATCCCCGCCGCCTGGGCGCTCCGCAACGCCGCTTCCAACGCGTGGTGCAGGCTGCCGTTGCCGGTGCCGGCCACGACGACACCATCGACTCCGTGCGCCCGCAAGGCGTCGACCACCGCGCCCGATGCACCGGCGTGGCTGACGACGATCTCGACCCGCGGCTCGGGCCGCTCGAGGACCTCGACGCCGAGCGGCAGGCCCGTCGGCCAGTCGCGCAGGCGACGCACGCCGCCTCCTTCGATCAGGGCGATGGCCCCGTCATCGCCAGCGCCGAATGCGTCGAGCCGATGCGTATGGCGCTTGCGCACATCGAAGGCACCGAACACCGAGCCGGCGAACACCGCGCAGACGCCTGCCGCGCCCGGCTCACGCGCCAACGCAACCGCATCGAGCAGGTTCTGCGGGCCGTCGGCCTGCACGGCGGTGGCGGGCCGCATGGCACCGGTCAGGACCACCGGCTTGCACGGCGCCAGCACGCGCTGCAGCAGGTAGGCGGTTTCCTCCAGCGTGTCGGTGCCGTGGGTGACCACCAGACCACTCACCTCCGGGCGGGCGAGATGGTGCGCGACGCGGCGGGCCAGCGCGCGCCACACCTCCATGCCTATGTCCTTGCTGTCGATCTGGGCCACCTGCTCCGCTTCGATCGGCTGGCCGGTCAAGGCCGGCACCGCTGCCAGCAACTGCGCGATGCCCAGTTTCGCTGCGGTGTAGCCGAGGCTGTCGGTGGCCGTGGCCGCGGTACCCGCGATGGTGCCGCCGGTGGCCAGAATCACGACGCGCGCCACGGGCTGGGGTTCAGGGCTTTGCATTTTCTGGGAAGCTGGATAAAAATACAGTCACTGGATAAAAATTCAGTGCGCCGGTCTGGTGACAGCCCGGCTCCCGACACCGCAGGAGCACCCGCATGGACGACGCCCCCAAGCTCACCGCCAGGCAGCAGCAGATCCTTGATCTGGTGCAGACCTCGATCGAGCGCACCGGATCACCGCCCACGCGCGCCGAAATCGCCGCCGAACTCGGCTTCCGTTCTGCCAACGCGGCGGAGGAGCACCTGCAGGCCCTGGCACGCAAGGGCGTGATCGAACTGGTGGGCGGCACCTCGCGGGGCATCCGTCTGAAGTCTGACACATTGCGTTCGCTGAACCAGTTGCGCAACAAGCAGTTCTCGCTGCCGCTGCCCAGCCTGTCGCAGCTGATGCTGCCGCTGGTCGGGCGTGTGGCTGCGGGCAGCCCCATCCTGGCGCAGGAACACATCGACCAGAGCTATGCGATCGAGGCCAGCATGTTCCCTCGACGGCCCGACTACCTGCTCAAGGTGCGGGGCATGAGCATGCGCGACGCCGGCATCCTCGATGGCGACCTGCTCGCAGTGCAGAAGGCCCGGGAAGCCAAGAACGGCAGATCGTCGTCGCCCGCCTGGGCGACGAGGTCACGGTCAAGCGCTTCCGGCGCGTGCGCGGCACGATCGAACTGCTGCCCGAGAACCCGGATTTCGAGCCCATTGTCGTCACGCCGGAGAGCGGTGAGTTCGAGATCGAGGGCTTGGCCGTCGGGCTCATCCGCAACACCCTGCTCATGTGAGATCGGCTGGCGCCTGAATTCATGGCCCCCGCGGGTGGTGGGCATGCGCGCCAAACGGCGTGTTATCCCGCGGACCAGGCCCATCGACATCAATCCTGCTGAACTTCCGATTGGAGATTCACCATGGTCACGGTCTTTTGGAACCCCTTGCGGCGCTGGTGGCAGACCGCCTTCCAGGCCTCCGCGCCTGCTACGGTACCGGCGCTCGTGTTCAGGTCACCGGCATTCCGCACCCGCCCCGTCTCAGCCGCCACACCGCGACCCCGGCCGGTCACGCCCTTCAGGGCCGCGCTGCCCCGCGTCGCCGGCATCGAGAACGCGCGGCGCGCCGCGAGGCGCTTCTGGATGACCATGGACCCCGAGGACCAGCGGCGTGCCGCGATCGGCGGGTCGTTCGCGGAGGTGTGTGCAGCGCTCGAGAGCCTGGCAGCGATCGAAGACCGGCGGGCCTGAGTTTCCAGGCGCCGCCGGACACGAGCCGGGCCTTGCGCCCGGCTCTTTACCGTCAGCCCATGTGCAGGCCGCCGTTCACCGAGAAGTCGGCACCGGTGGCGAAGCCGGACTCCTCGGAGGCCACCCACGACACCATCGAGGCGATGTCCTCGGGCGTGCCGAGCCGCTTGACGGGGATGGTCGCCACGATCTTGTCGAGCACGTCCTGGCGGATCGCACGGACCATCTCGGTACCGATGTAACCCGGGCTCACGGTATTGACCGTCACGCCCTTGCTGGCCACTTCCTGGGCCAGCGCCATCGTGAAGCCGTGCATGCCGGCCTTGGCCGCCGAGTAGTTCGTCTGGCCGAACTGGCCCTTCTCGCCGTTGACCGAGCTGATGTTGATGATGCGACCCCAGCCGGCGTCGGTCATTTCGTCGATCACCTGCTTGGTCACGTTGAACAGGCTGTCGAGGTTGGTGCTGATCACCGCGCTCCAGTCGTCACGGGTCATCTTGCGGAACATGCCGTCACGCGTGATGCCGGCGTTGTTCACCAGCACACTGACCGGGCCGTGCTGTGCCTTGACCTCCTTGAAGGCCTCGACGGTCGACTCCCATTCGGCCACGTTGCCCACCGAAGCGTGGAAGCTGTAGCCGAGTGCGGCCTGCTCGTCGAGCCACTTCTTGAAGTTGCGGCTCGGGCCGCAACCGGCCACGACGGTGAAGCCGTCCTTGTGCAGACGCTGGCAGATCGCGGTACCGATGCCGCCCATGCCCCCCGTGACGTATGCGACCTTCTTGCTCATTGTTCTGCTCCTCTGTGGTTTGTCATGGCCGCTCTAGCGTCGCGTGCCGATATGCGTGGGTCAAGGGTATTCGCCCGATCCGGGCTCACCCTTAATGAATGCGCGGTTGCTCCTCAGCGCTCCACGGTCAATGCAACACCCATGCCGCCGCCGATGCACAGCGACGCAATGCCGCGCTTGCTGCCGCGGCGCTGCATCTCGTGCAGCAGCGTCACCAGCACGCGGCAACCCGACGCACCGATCGGGTGGCCGATGGCGATCGCCCCTCCGTTGACGTTGACCTTGCTGGTGTCCCAGCCCATCTCGTTGTTGACCGCGCAGGCCTGGGCAGCGAAGGCCTCGTTGATCTCCAGCAGATCCAGGTCGGCCGGCTTCCAGCCCGCCCGCTCCAAGGCACGCTTGCTGGCAGGCACCGGGCCCATGCCCATCAGCGACGGGTCGAGGCCGGCGCTCGCGTAGGAGGCGATGCGTGCAAGCGGCTTCAGGCCGAGCTGGTCGGCCTTCTTCGCGCTCATGACCAGCACCGCGGCCGCGCCGTCGTTCAGGCCCGAGGCGTTGCCGGCGGTCACGCCGCCCGCCTTGTCGAAGGCCGGGCGCAGGCCGGCCAGCACGTCGGCGTTGGTCTTGCGGTTGATGAACTCGTCGGCCGCGAACACGATCGGGTCGCCCTTCTTCTGGGCGATGCTGAACGGCACGATCTCGTCCTTGAACTTGCCGGCATCCTGGGCTGCGGCCGCCTTCTGTTGCGAACCCAACGCCAATGCGTCCTGCTGTTCGCGCGTGATGCCGTATTTCTTCGCCACGTTTTCGGCGGTGATGCCCATGTGGTACTGGTTGTACACATCCCACAGGCCGTCGACGATCATCGTGTCGATCAGCTTCCAGTCCCCCATGCGCTGGCCGTCGCGTGAACCCGGCAGCACGTGCGGCGCCAGGCTCATGTTCTCCTGGCCGCCGGCGATCACGATCTCGGCATCGCCGTCGCGGATGGCCTGGGCTGCCAGCATCACGGCCTTCAGACCGGAGCCGCAGACCTTGTTGATGGTCATGGCCGGCACGCCCTGCGGCAGGCCGGCCTTGATGACCGATTGGCGCGCCGGGTTCTGGCCACTGCCTGCAGTGAGCACCTGACCGAGGATCACCTCGCTGATCTGCTCGCCGGACAGGCCGCTGCGCGCCAGCAGGGCCTGGATCACTGCGGCGCCGAGTTCCGGCGCCGGGGTCTTGGCGAGCGTGCCGCCGAACTTGCCCACGGCGGTGCGGGCGGCGCTGACGATCACGATGTCGGTGGTCATGGCAATTCTCCTTGCTGAAGTGACCGGGATGGGCGATTCCGCGGTGGAATGAAAAGGGACAGTGTGGAAGGGGTCAGGCCTTGGCCTTGACGTAACGGCCGGGTGCCGGCTCGATGATCTTGTGGTTGCGGTCACCGGGCGCCTTCGGCGCCGGCACCAGCTTGCCGCCCAGCGGCTTGAGCCAGTCGGCCCAGGCGGGCCACCAGCTGCCGGGATGCTCGGTGGCGCCTTCGAACCAGGCATCCGCAGTCTTGGGCAGGCGGCTGTTGATCCAGTGGCTGCGCTTGTTCTTCGTCGGGGGGTTGATGACGCCGGCGATATGGCCGGAGGCGCCCAGCACGAACTGCTTCTTGCCCGGCAGCACCTCGACGGTCGCGTAGGCGCTCTGCCACGGCACGATGTGGTCCTCGCGCGAGGCGTAGATGAAGGTCGGCAGGTTGACCTTGCGCAGGTCGAGCGGCTCGCCGCACACCGTCACCTTGCCGGGCTTGATGAGGTTGTTCTCGAGGTAGGTGTGGCGGAGGTACCAGCAGTACATCGGCCCCGGCAGGTTGGTGCTGTCGGAGTTCCAGTACAGCAGGTCGAAAGGCGGCGGCGTCTCGCCCTTCAGGTAGTTGCCGACCACGTAATTCCACACCAGGTCGTTGGGGCGGAGGAAGCTGAAGGTTGCCGCCAGTTCCTTGCCCTTGAGCAGACCGCCCTGGCCGAGCGCCATCTCGCGCATCGACACCATCTGCTCGTCAACGAACAGGTCGAGCACGCCGGTGTCGGAGAAATCGAGGAAGCTCGTCAGCATCGTGAGGCTCGCCGACGGGTGCTCCCCGCGGGCGGCCAGCACGGCCAGTGCAGTCGCCAACAGCGTGCCGCCGATGCAGAAGCCCAGCGTGTTGATCTGTTCCTGCTTCGAGATCGCCTGCACCTCGCGGATCGCGCGGATCACCGCGTGCTCGATGTAGTCGTCCCAGGTCTTGTCGCCGAGGCTCTCGTCGGCGTTCACCCAGCTCAGCATGAACACGCGATGCCCCTGGCTCACGGCATAGCGCACCAGCGAGTTCTCGGGCTGCAAGTCCATGATGTAGAACTTGTTGATGCACGGCGGCACGATCAGCAGCGGCCGCTCGTGCACCTTGGCCGTCAGCGGCTTGTACTCGATCAGCTGGAACAGCGCGTTCTCGAACACCACCGAACCTTCGGTTGTCGCCACGTTGCGGCCGACCTCGAACAGGCTCTCGTCGGTTTGCGACAGATGGCCCTGGCGCACGTCGTGCCACAGATGCTGCAGTCCCTGGGTGATGCTTTCGCCCTGGGTCTCGATCGCCTTGCGCTGCGCCTCGGGGTTGAGTGCCAGGTAATTGGCCGGCGACGAGGCGTCGATCCACTGCTGGACCGCGAAGCGGATGCGCTGCCGGGTCTTTTCGTCGGCCTGCACCTGGTCGGCGAGCTGCAGCAAGGTGCGGGCGTTGAGCATGTACATGCCCGCCGTGAAGGCCGCCGCCGGGTTGGACATCCAGTCCTTGGCCGCAAATCGCCGGTCGGCGGGCGGTGGAGCCCCATCGGCACCCTGCGTCGCCTGGTTCCAGAGTGCGGCCGCTTCGCTCAGGTAGGTCGATTGCAGCGCGGGCAATGCGTCGGCCGGAAGCTGCACGCCCGTCATGCCCTTGAGGGCCTCGGTCCAGCCCTGGGCCAGCTGCTGCGCGGATTGGGCGAAGTCCATCCCCGGGGCAACGCCACCCCAACCGGTTGCGCCTGTGTTCATGTGTCTCCTCGCCTGTCGGCCACTCGCCTACGATGGTCGGCTGCACACGAAGTTTCGCTGAACCCCTTGCCGTTGCTTGCAGCCCTGATTCATTATGCGACTCACCCTTGCGCAGAACTGAATCCAATGTACTTGGTTGCAATCGCCTGGCTGTACGTGGCACTGCTGATGGCGGCCGCCGAAGCCACCCACAGCCAGGGCAGCGTGCTCGGCGCGTTCTTCACCTTCTTGCTGTACGGCTTGGGCCCGGTGGCGCTGATGATCTACCTGCTTGGAACGCCGGCGCGTCGTGCCGCGCGGCGTCGCGCCGAGGCGTCGCAGGCCTCAACGCCGCTCGATCCAGATGGCAGCGGCCATGCGCCCGCTGTTGCCATGGCGCGGACGGTCGCGACGGAACGAAAAGAAACGTGAGGCTTCCTCGACAGTGCACCAGGTTCCGCCCTCGATGCGCTGGAGGCCAAGCGCCGCCAGTCGGTCGCGTGCCAGGCCTGCCAGATCGGCTAGCCACTTCCCCGCCGTGTGGGACTTGAAACGCCCGTGGGGCGTTGCCTGCGACACGCCGAAGCCGGCCAGCACGTCAGCCCCCACCTCGAACTGACGTGGCCCGATGCAGGGGCCGAGCCAGGCCTCCAGCTCGGCCGCGGGGCAGCCGGCCGCCTGGCACAGAGCGGACACGGTCGTCTCCAGCACCCCGGCCGACAGACCTCGCCAGCCGGCGTGAGCGGCAGCGACGCCGAGGCCTCCCGGCGCAGCGAACAGCACTGGCAGGCAGTCGGCGACCTGGATCACGCAGGCCACGCCAGGGTCGGTGGTCCAGCAGGCGTCGGCTTCGGGCACGGAGTCCGAGGGTTCGGTCAGCGGCAGACGCAGCGCACGCACGCCGTGAACCTGGCGCAGGAAGACCGGCGTGCCGCCCAGTGCGGCCGCGTAGCGACGCCGGTTCTCCGCCACGGCGAGCGGATCGTCGCCGACCGCACTGCCGAGATTGAGCGACTCGAACACGCCCCTGCTCACGCCGCCGGCGCGCGTGCTCATCAGCGCACCGACCCTGGCCGTCGCAAAGCGAGGCCGGAGCGCCTCGGAGAGAGGGTTGGTCACGGCTCGAAATCCGGGCAGGCCGAAGGCTGCGCGCGCTGGAAGGCCGGCTCGGCCATGCAGGCCTCGAACACCCGCATCACCGTGGGTACGTGGTCCAACCGGCAATCGAAGCGCTGCGCATTGAAGATCTGCGGCACCAGCACGCAGTCCGCCAGCGTCGGTGACTCCCCGTGGCAGTAGCGTCCGGCGCCCGGCTCCTGCGCGAGTCGCTGCTCGACCACACCCAGGCCCTGCTCGACCCAGTGCCGATACCAGGTGTTCTTGGCCACCTCACCCACCTGCAGCTCCCGCACCAGGTAGCGCAGCACCCGGAGGTTGTTCAGCGGGTGGATCTCGCAGGCGATGTCGAGCGCCAGCGAGCGGATGCGCGCGCGATCGAGTGCCGTGCCCGGCAGCAGCGGCGGCTGCGGGTGCACTTCGTCGAGGTATTCGATGATCGCCAGCGACTGGCTGATCGACGCCTCACCGTCGATCAGCTGCGGGACGAGCCGGGCGCTCGACACCGCGCCATAGGCCGCGGCGAGGTGCTCGTTGCGCGCCAGGTGCACCGCGCGGTAATCGTGGGCCAGTCCCTTGAGCGCCAGCGCGATCCGCACACGGAACGCGGCCGAGGAGCGGAAGTAGCTGTACAGCTCCACGGCGCGTCCGCTCAGCCGGTGATGTGCACGCGCAGCGGCTCCAGGCCCTCGACGCGTGCCTCGAGCAGGTCACCGGGCACGACCGCTGCCACACCCTCCGGCGTCCCGGTGTAGATCAGGTCGCCCGGCGCTAGCGTCCATGCGGCCGACAGGTGCTCGATGATCTCAGCCACGCTCCAGATCATGCGGTTGATGTGGCTGACCTGGCGTACCGTGCCGTTGACGTCGAGCACGATCGGCGCCGTGTGGATGCCGGGCACCTGCGCGGCGGGCGTCAGCGGCCCGATCGGCGCCGACGCCTCGAAACTCTTGCCGATCTCCCAGGGCCGGCCGGCCTTCTTCATGTCGTTCTGCAGGTCGCGCCGCGTCATGTCCAGCCCGACCGCGTAGCCCCACACATGGTCGAGGGCGGCTGCGGCCGGGATGTCACGCCCGCCCTTGCCAAGAGCCACCACGAGCTCGACTTCATGGTGCAGGTTCTTCGTCAGGCCCGGATAGGGCATCTCGCCGGTCGTGCCGGCGTCCACCGCCAGCACCGCGTCGGCCGGCTTCATGAAGAAGAACGGCGCCTCGCGGCCGGTGTGGCCCATCTCGATGGCGTGCTCGGCGTAGTTGCGGCCGACGCAGTAGATGCGGCGCACCGGGAAGCGCTCGCTGCGGCCTTGCACCGGAACGCTGGGCGTGGAAGGAAGTTCGATCACATGGTGAAGGATGGGCATGGTCGTTGGGCGAACTTCATCAAGGCGCCGAAGATGATGCCACGCGGACCCGGGCACAGGTCCGCCATGGGTTCGTCGCGAGGGCCCCGGTACACTCGCTCGCCATGTTCTCCGCACGCAGTTTCCGGCATTGCAAGACCTGCGGAGGTCCCGTCGGTTACCGCATTCCGGCCGACGACAGCCGTGAACGCGCGGTCTGCACGGTCTGCGAGGCGATCCACTACGAGAACCCGCTGAACGTGGTCGGCACGCTGCCGACCTGGGACGACCAGGTGCTGCTGTGCCGGCGGGCCATCGAACCGCGCCACGGCCTTTGGACGCTGCCGGCCGGCTTCATGGAACTCGGCGAGACGCTGGAGCAAGGCGCGCTGCGCGAGACCGACGAGGAGGCCGGCGCGCGCGTGCAGTTGCAGGGGCTGTTCTCGGTCCTGAACGTGGTGCGGGTCGGCCAGGTCCATTTCTTCTACCGCGCCGCGCTGCAGGATCTCGATTTCGCGCCCGGCGTCGAGTCGCTGGAGGTGGCGCTGTTCCGCGAAGCCGAGGTGCCGTGGGAGCACCTGGCCTTCCGCACGACGGCCGAGACGTTGCGCCGTTACTTCGCCGACCGGGCCGGGGGTCAATTCGGGCTGCACTGTGCCGATATCGCATGAGCACACGCCTGTCCCGATGACGCTACCGCCCTCTTCCACCGCCACGACCCGCCTGCGCGAAGACCTGATCCACCCCGACCCGCTGCTGGACTGTCTGCTGGAAGTCTGCCGCGTGCACGGCGTGGCCGCATCGCGCGCATCGCTGTCGGCGGGCCTGCCGCTGGTCGACGGCCGCCTGACGCTGGCCTTGGCCGAACGTGCTGCCGACCGGGCGGCGATGACCGCGCGTCTGCAGCGCATGGCGCTCGATGCGGTCGATACGGCCACGCTCCCCGCCATCGCCGTGCTGCACGACGAGCGCGCCTGCGTGCTCCTTGGCCGCGATGCCTCCGGCGCCTGGCAGGTGCTGATGCCGGAGACCGGCGCCGGTGCCGTGACGCTGGACGCCGACCAGCTGGCCGAGCGCTACAGCGGCGTGATGCTGTTCGTGCGGCCGCAGTTCCGCTTCGACGAACGTGCGCCCGAGGTGCGCGCCACCCGCGCCGGCCACTGGTTCTGGGGCGCCGTGCTGGCGCAGCGGAACGTGTACCGCGACGTGCTGTGGGCGGCACTGCTGATCAACCTGTTCGCGATCGCCTTCCCGCTGTTCTCGATGAACGTCTACGACCGCGTGGTGCCCAACCATGCGGAGGAGACGCTGTGGGCGCTGGCGATCGGGGTGCTGATCGTCATCAGCGCCGATCTGTTCATGCGCACGCTGCGCAGCCATTTCGTCGACGAGGCCAGCGCCCGCATCGACGTGCAGATCTCGGCCACGCTGATGGAGCGCGTGCTGGGGATGCAGCTCTCTCACAGGCCGGCGGCAGTCGGCTCGTTCGCGTCCAATCTGCGCGGCTTCGAGCAGGTGCGCGACTTCATCGCCTCGAGCACCGTCACGGCGCTGATCGACCTGCCGTTCGCCCTGCTGTTCATCGGCGTGATGTTCTGGCTGTCGCCCTGGCTCGCTGCGCCCGTGGTAGTCGCCTTCGTGCTGGTCGTGGTGGTCGGCTACATCCTGCAGCACCGGCTGCACGAGCTGTCGCAGGCCACCTGGCAGGCCGGCGCCCAGCGCAACGCGACGCTGATCGAGAGCCTGACCGCGATCGAGACCGTCAAGACCCAGGGTGCCGAAAGCGCTATCCAGGCCCGCTGGGAGCAGACCAATGCCTACCTGGCCGGCATCAACATGCGCATGCGCGGCCTGTCGTCCACCGCGCTGTCGGCCACGGCCTGGCTGACGCAGTTGGTGAGCGTGTCGCTGATCGTCATCGGCGTCTACCTGATCGGCGACCGCCAGCTGACGATGGGTGCGCTGATCGCCGCCACGATGCTCAGCGGCCGTGCGCTGGCGCCGGCCGGGCAGATCGTCGGCCTGCTGCTGCAGTACCAGGGGGCGGTGACGGCGCTCGAATCGCTGGAGAAGATCATGGCCCAGCCCGTCGAGCGGCCGGCCGGCAATGCCTTCATCCACCGGCGCGAACTGCGCGGCGAGATCGAGTTCCGGGACGTCCATTTCGCCTACCCGGGACGTTCCGACAGTGCGCTCGACGGCGTGAGTTTCAAGATCGCCGCCGGCGAACGGGTGGCGCTGATCGGCAAGGTCGGCTCCGGCAAGAGCACGATCGAGAAGCTGATGCTGGGCCTGTACGCCCCCACCGCGGGCGCCGTGCTGCTCGACGGCATCGACCTGCGCCAGCTCGACCCGGCCGACGTGCGACGCAACCTCGGCTACGTGTCGCAGGACGTGACGCTGTTCTTCGGCAACCTGCGCGAGAACATCGCCTTCGGTCTGCCCTACGCCGATGACGAGGCCATCGTCGCGGCGGCCGAGGTGGCCGGACTCAGCGAGTTCGTCAACCGCCATCCCCGCGGCTTCGACATGCCGGTGGGCGAACGCGGCGAATCGCTGTCGGGCGGCGAGCGCCAGAGCGTCGGACTGGCCCGCGCAGTGCTGCACAACGCGCCGATCCTGCTGCTCGACGAGCCGACCAGCGCCATGGATTTCGCCACCGAAGCTCACGTCACGTCGCGCCTCGCTTCGATCGCCAGCAACAAGACGGTGGTGCTGGTCACGCACCGCACCTCGCTGCTGCCGATGGCCACGCGGCTGATCGTCGTCGACCAGGGACGTGTTGTCGCCGACGGGCCGCGTGAGCAGATCATGCAGGCGCTTGCCGCCGGTCGCATCACGAGGGCGGCCTAGCATGGGCAGTCCCGCCCCCCGCCTGATGGGCTTCGGCCGCGCGCTGCTGGCCGGGCTGGAGCGCACCCGCCTCTGGCTCGAACCGCTGACGAAGCGGGTGTTCGGCCCGGTGGCGCCGTCCGCCGCGGTGGGCAGCACCGGCTACGAGGCAGAGCCCGAGGCCTTGCTGGCCCGCGCCCGCACTCAGCGGGCACAGGTGATCGTGCGGGCCGCGGTCTGCGTGGTCGCGGTGCTGCTGGTCTGGGCTGCGCTCGCCCGGATCGACGAGGTGACACGCGGTGACGGCAAGGTGATCCCGTCGCGGCAGTTGCAGGTGATCCAGTCGCTCGATGGCGGGGTGGTGTCTGAGATCCTGGTCAAGGAGGGCCAGGTGGTCGAGGCTGGCCAGCTGCTGTTGCGCATCGACGAGACGCGCGCCACGTCGGGGGTGCGCGAGAACGCCGCGCAGAGCTTCGCGCTGCTGGCCCGGCAGGCCCGGCTGCGCGCGCTGGCCGAGGGCAACCCGTTTCAGCCGCCCCCGCCGAGCAAGGACCCGGAAGAGCGCCGCATCATCGAGGAGGAACGCCGACTCTACGAGTCGCGCCAGTCCGAGCTCTCGACCATCGTGTCGATCAGCCGTCAGCAGCTGATGCAGCGCGAGCAGGAGCTCAACGAGGCCCGCTCGCGCCGCGCCTCGGCCGAACGGGGTCTGGACCTGTCGCAGCAGGAGCTGGCGAAGACGCGGCCGCTGCTGGCCTCCGGCGCAGTGTCGGAGGTCGACATCCTGCGGCTCGAGCGCGACCTGAGCAAGTACCGCGGCGATGTCGAGCAGGCCGGCGCGCAGATCGCCCGGGTGTCGGCGGCCGTCGGCGAGGCGCAGCGCAAGATCCAGGAGACCGAGATCGCCTTTCGCAACGAGGCCCGCAAGGAACTGGCCGATGTGCTGGGCCGCATGAACGCGCTGACAGAGGGGCGCGTCGCGCTGAGCGACAAGGTCGACAAGGCCCAGGTCAAGTCGCCGGTGCGCGGCCGTGTGCAGCGTCTGCTGGCCAACACCGTCGGCGGCGTGGTGCAACCTGGCCGCGACATCGTCGAGGTCGTCCCGCTCGACGACGCGCTGGTGCTCGAAGCCCGGGTGTTCCCGCGCGACATCGGCTTCATCCACCCAGGCCAGCAGGCGACGGTGAAGTTCACGGCCTACGACTTCTCGATCTACGGCGGCCTCGATGCGACCGTCGAGAACATCAGCCCCGACACCGTGATCGACGAGAAGGGCAATGCCTTCTACGTCGTGCGCGTGCGCACGCGCCTGGCTCAGCTGGGCGACAAGCTGCCGATCATTCCCGGCATGACGGCCGAGGTCGACATCCTGACCGGCAAGAAGACGGTGATGTCCTACCTGCTCAAGCCGGTGCTGCGGGGCAAGGCCTACGCGCTGTCGGAGCGCTGATCGGCCGGTCGCGGGCCCGAACATCTCGACTCGGCGGGTTCCGCGGACGCGGGCTCCGAGACGACGACCCCTTAAGCACTAAGTCTCGTAACAATGATGATTCCGTGCGCCGGATCACATTCCAGCGTCAGAAGCGCCACTTAAGGCGTCGCGTTGCCCGATATGCTCTACGTCACGATTCGCGGCCTCGCCGCTCGCCCCTGAAGGATTGCCGTGCCCATCGTCGCCACCGTTCAACTTGGAAAAGTCACCGCCGTCTGGGGCAACGCCCGCATCCGTCTGGCCGACGGCAGCACCCGTGAACTCAAGATCGGCGACCTGGTGAACAAGGGCGATCTGATCCTGACGGCGCAGGACAGCATCGTGGAGATCCGCAACGATCGGGGCCAGACCTGGAGCACCGCGGCCGATGGGCAGTTGCCGACCGACCTGCCGGCCGGCACCGCGGCGGCGGTACCCGAGGACATCGATCGCGTGATCCAGGCCCTCGAAGAGGGTGACCCGATGCGGCCACGGCGGCTGGTGGCCCCGCCAGCGGCGGTGAAGCCTCGCCCGCGCTGCGGGTCGGCCGCATCGTCGAGGGCGTGGGGAGCGGCTCCCTGACGGTGGAGTCCCCCGCGGCCGCCCGTGAACAGCCGCCGTTCTTCGACGCCCAGATCCAGGACGCCGGCCAACGCGGTGCCGCGGCACCGGCGCCAGCGCCCAACCAGGCGCCGGTGCCGGTGATCACCCCGGCCGGCGGCGCCGAAGACGCAGGGCCGATCCCGCTCAACCTCTCCGGCACCGACGCCGAGGACGGCACGGCGCCGATCGTCACCGTGACCAACTTGCCGCCGGCGTCCCAGGGTCAGTTGTTCCTCGCCGATGGCACGACCCCGGTCGTCGCCGGCAGCCCGCTGACCGCCGCGCAGGCCGGCGCGCTGGTGTTCGTTCCCGCGCCGGACTTCAACGGCACCGTCAACGTCGGTTTCACGGTCACCGATTCGGTGGGCGTGACCACCGGCCCGGTGATCGCCAGCATCGTCGTCACGCCCGTCAACGATGCACCGATCGCCCGTGACGACGCGGCCTCGACGCCGATCAACACCGCTGTTGACGTGGCGGTGCTGGGCAACGATAGCGACCCCGACGGCGACATGCTCACGGTGTCGAACGCCAGCCTGGCGGACCCGACGCAGGGCGTCGTGACCCTCAACCCGGACGGCAGCCTGCGCTTCACGCCGGCAACCAACTTCACCGGCACGGCCACGATCAGCTACACCGTCACCGATCCCAGCGGATCCACCGCGATCGCGACCGTGTCGGTGGCCGTCGGCGGCAACACGCCGCCCGACAGCACCGATCACCGCATTGCCGGCACCGAGGACCAGCCAGTGGTGCTGGCGCCGGGGGACTTCGCCTTCATCGATGCCGACGCCGGCCAGAGCCTTGTCGCCGTGCGTATCGACAGCTTGCCGCAGGCCGGCCAACTGCTGCTGAACGGACAGCCGCTCGCCAGCGGCAGCGTGGTCGCCATCGCCGACATCGCCGCCGGCCGCCTGGTCTTCGTGCCCGGCGCCAACGGCAACGGCATCGGCTACGCCGGGTTCGACTTCAGCGTCCAGGACAGTGCCGGCAGTTTCGACACAGCGCCCAACCGGATCAGCTTCGACCTCGCGCCGGTCAACGACGCGCCGGTGGCCGCCCCCGCGGCAGTCAGCGGCACGGAAGACACGCCGATCCCACTGAGCCTCGTCGGCACCGACGCGGAGGACGGTGCCGCCCCGATCGTCACCGTCACGGCATTGCCGCCGGTCTCGCAGGGCGTGCTGTATCTGGCCGACGGCGCGACGCCGGTCGTCGCCGGCACGCCGCTGACCGCGGCCCAGGCGGCCTCGCTGGTCTTCGTGCCGGCGGCCGACTTCAACGGCACGGTGGACTTCCCGTTCACGGTCACCGATTCCGAAGGTCTCGTCTCGGCACCCGCGACCGCGGTCATCACCGTGGGTGCCGTCAACGACGCGCCCGTCGCGCTGCCCGCAACGAGCAGCGGGCTCGAGGATGCCGCGGCCATCCCGGTCGCGCTCGGCGGCACCGACACCGAGGACGGCGTGGCGCCGATCGTCACCGTCACGGCATTGCCGCCGGTCTCGCAGGGCGTGCTGTATCTGGCCGACGGCACGACGCCCGTCGTCGCCGGCACGCCGCTGACCACGGCCCAGGCCGCCTCGCTGGTCTTCGTGCCTGCAGCGAACTTCAACGGCACGGTGAACGTGCCTTTCACGGTCACTGATTCCGAGGGGCTCACCTCGACGACCGCGTCCGCGGTCATCACCGTAACCGCCATCAACGATGTGCCGATCGCCACTCCCGCTGCGGTGAACGGCACGGAAGACACGCCGATCGCGTTGAGCCTCGTCGGTACCGACACCGAGGACGGCACCGCGCCGATCGTGACCGTCACGGAGCTTCCGCCGGTCTCACAGGGCGTGCTCTACCTGGCCGACGGCACGACCCCGGTCGTCGCCGGCTCGCCGCTGACCGCGGCCCAGGCGGCCGCGCTGGTCTTCGTGCCGGCGGCTGACTTCAACGGCACGGTGAACCTGCCGTTCACCGTCACCGATTCCGAGGGAGCCGTGTCGGCGCCGGCGGCGGCGGTGATCACCATCGCACCGGTCAACGATGCGCCGACGCAGGTGCTGCCCGCCGCACAGTCCACGCCCGAGGACACCGCCCATCTGTTCTCCGGTGCGACCGGCAACGCCATCAGCGTGGCCGATGTCGATGGCGGACTGCTCACGACCATGATTGCGGTCGATCATGGCAGCTTGACCGTCTCGCTCGCCGGTGGCGCGATCGTCACCGGCAACGGCAGTGGCGTGCTGACGCTGTCGGGCACGGCCGCCGAGATCAATGCGGCGCTCGATGGGCTGAGCTACCAGCCCGCTGCGAACTACAGCGGTCAGGACAGCTTGACGGTCAGCACCAGCGACGGCGAAGCCGCTCCGACCGTCTCGTCCATCGGCATCGCCGTGGTACCGGTGGCCGATGCCCCGTTGATCGAAGTGGGCGCCGCTGGCGGCCCGTTGTTCGACCAGATTCCGGGCGCCGTCGAAGGGGCGACGTTCCGGCGCTATGACAACGTGGCGACCATCGATCCCGACTCCGCGCGGGATCCCGCCTCGCTCGCGGCCTCGCTGGCCGGTGTGACCCCCACGGCCACGACGGTGGAGTCCAGCTACACCGCAGCGACCATCGTCCAGGACCAGGCCTACCGCATGACCGGGCTGGTGTTCCTGGAGGCCGGCCACGTCTACACCTTCACCGGCGAACGCGACGACACCGCCTCCATGGTGCTCGGCGGCCAGACCGTCTTCCAGCAGGGTTTCAACGCCTGGGGCGCCTACCAGGCTGCGCCCTTCGCGCCCACGACGTCCGGCTACTACACCGTCGACTTCATCTTCTACAACGGCGATGGCCCCGGCAACGCCCTGCTGTCCGTCAGTACCGATGGCGCGGCACCGGTCAGCTTCGACGCCAGCAACTTCACGCTGGTGCCCAGCATCGAAGCCCTCGACGCCGTGAATGCGCCGCACGGCGCCCTCGTCGGCAGCAACGGCGCGGGCTACTACCCGCTGGCCGGTACCGGCCCGGAAGACGGCCCGATCGGTCTACCGCCGGTCGGCGTGGCGCTGACCGACACCGATGGCTCGGAACTCATCTCCGTCATCACCATCGGGCAGATCCCGGCCGGCGCCACGCTGTCGGACGGCACGCACAGCTTCACCGCGTCGGCTGGCAGCACGGTTGCGATCGTCACTGATTGGGCGCTCGATCGACTGGTTCTCACGCCGCCGCCCCAGTTCAGCGGCCAGATCGACCTCAGCGTGACCGCGACCAGCCGCGAGACCGCCAACGGCGACACCGCGTCCAGCAGCGCGACGATTCCGGTCACCGTGCTGCCCGTGAACGATGCCCCGGTGAACACAGTCCCGGCGACGGCGCAATCGGGCAGCGAGGACACCGCGCTGGTGTTCTCGGTGGCCAACGGCAACGTCCTGAGCGTCGCCGATGTCGACAGCGCCTCGCTCACCACGACCATCAGCGTCACCCAAGGCAGCTTTTTGCTGGGATCGACGGCAGGGCTCACGGTGATCGGGAACGGCAGTGGCACGGTCAGTCTCACGGGCTCGCCGGCGGCCATCAACGCCGCGCTCGAGGGTTCCACCTACACCGGCACGGCCGATTACAACGGGCCCGCCACGCTGACGCTCAGCAGCAGCGATGGGCAGGCGCCGGCGACCGTGTCGACGGTGTCACTCACGCTGGCACCGGTCGCCGACATCGCCAATGACACGGCGACTACCAACGAAGACACGCCGGTCACGATCACGGTGCTGGGCAACGACAGCTTCGAGAACCCTGCTCGCACCATCACCGCGGTCGACGGCATCGGCCTCGTCAGCGGGGGACCGGCCGTGGCGGTCACCCATGGCACCGTGGCGCTCAACGCCGCGGGCCAGTTGGTCTACACACCGCCCCCCAGTACAGCGGATCGACGTCGTTCAGTTACACGGTCTCGGTCAATGGCATCACCGAGACGGCAACGGTCAATGTCACGGTCGCTGCGGTGAATGACGCTCCGGCCGGCGCCGACAAGACCATCGCCACCAGCGAGGACACGGCCTACGCGCTCACCGTTGCCGATTTCGGCTACAACGACCCGAACGACAGCCCGGCGAACGCCTTCGCGCAGGTGACGGTCTCGGCTCCGAACACGGGCAGCCTCGCGTTGAACGGCGTTGCCGTCACCACCTCGACAGTGGTTACCGTGGCCCAGTTGTCGGCCGGCCAACTCGTCTACACGCCGCCGGCCAACGCCAGCGGCAACGGCCTCGCGAGCTTCACCTTCCAGGTGCGGGATAACGGCGGCACCGCCAACGGCGGTGCCAACACAGACCCGACGGCCAACCGCATCACCTTCAACGTGTCCGCGGTCAACGACGCACCGGTCGCCGCGAACGATGCGCCGCTGAAAGCCGTGGTTGCCGGTTCGGCAACTGCCAACACCGTGAGCGGCAATGCCGTAACGGGCGACGCCGGGCCCACCGGCAATCAGGCCGACAGCGACATCGAGAACGACACGCTGCGCGTGACCGGCCTCGTGGCCGGCACCGGCACGCCGTCGGGCAGCACGCCGGGCTCGTTTGCCGCCACCGGTCGCTATGGCAGCCTGTCGATCGCCGCGGATGGCAGCTACACCTACACGCTGAACAACGCGGATCCCGACACGCTCGCGCTGCGCCAGGGCGATGCCGTCAGCGACGTCTTCACTTACCGCATCACCGACGGCAACGGCGGCTTCAGCACGGCGACGATCACGCTGCAGGTCGGTGGCCCCGGGCAGTTGACCGCGACGACCAGCGCCGTCGCGCCCGCTGGCATGGGCCTCAACGGCGAGTATTACGGCTACAACGACGACCGCACCGGATCGAACGGCGGTCCGGCCTTTGCCGGCTCGACGCGGCTGCACGCCGACGACGGCCGTGCCACTTCGGCCAACGGCGGGAGCGGCGGCGCGAACATCGAATCGATCGCCGACGCGACGATGGTCATCAACGGCCGCAATATCGCCGCGGGCGGCGCTGCGGTGGTCGGTACCGGCACGTCGGCACGCACGGCCGCGATCGATGCCCGCTGGATCGCCACCGATCTGGACTATGGTTTCGCACCCGCGGTCGACGGCAGCCTCGGCAGCAACCCGGCAGTCACGGCCGGCAACACGCCGACCAGCGGCGCACTGCGCGACTTCGTCGGCA
Source organism: Methylibium sp. T29 (assembly GCF_000576205.1). Classification (NCBI taxonomy): domain Bacteria; kingdom Pseudomonadati; phylum Pseudomonadota; class Betaproteobacteria; order Burkholderiales; family Sphaerotilaceae; genus Methylibium; species Methylibium sp. T29. Next base: position 20,369 of record NZ_AZND01000006.1, read on the forward strand.
ACGACGCTGCGACGCTGCGTGCCGCCAGCGGCCTGGGCCGCACGACGGACGCCATTGTTCGCAATGTCGGCCATGTCTATCTGCAGGGCGGCAGCTACGATCTGCGCGTGACCGGCGATGACGGCTTCGTCGTCAACATCAACGGCCAGGCGGTGGCGCAGTACGACGGCATCCAGTCGCCCACGACGCGCGAGTTCATCGGTGTCAGCTTCGCAGAAGGCATGAACCAGATCGAACTCCTGTACTGGGAACAAGGGGGAATGCGCGACTGCGCTTCGAGGTCAAGCCCTCGGGCAGCAGCGCCTCGGAGTACGCCAACCTGTTCTCGCTCGACAACTACGCCCTCTTCCAGGCCGGCTTGCAGCCGACGCTGACCGCATCGCAGGACATCGTCGAGAGCTCGACCAATCGCGAATACCTGGTGCGGACGGGCGGCAGCTTCAACGGCAATGGCAGCGATGAAACGGTGCGTGGCAGCGAGGCGCGTGACGTCATCAACGGCGGCGGTGGCGACGACACGCTCTACGGTGGCGGCGGCGCCGACACGATGGCCGGTGGCGCCGGCAACGACCAGCTGCTCGGCGAGGCCGGTGCCGATGTGCTGAACGGCAATGCCGGAAATGATCGACTCGACGGGGGTCTCGGTGCCGACCGGCTCGACGGTGGAGCCGGCAACGACGTGCTGATCGGCGGCAAGGGCTGGGATGTGCTGACCGGCGGCGCCGGATCCGATGTCTTCAAGTGGAACTTCGGTGACGGCGGTGTGGCCGCGGGTCGGGCCGAGAACCCCAATGCGGGCACCACGGCCCAGTTCAACGGTACGGCGTCGAACGGCTCGCGCGCCCAGGACGTCATCACGGACTTCAACACCGCGCCTGTCGCCTCGGGGGGCGACGTGCTCGACCTGCGCGAGCTGCTGGTCGGTGACCTGCATGGTGCGGGCAATGCGCCGGGCAACCTTCAGAACTACCTGGACTTCAACGTCAGCGGCGGCAACACCGAGATCCGCATCAGCACCTCCGGCCAATTCGCCAGCGGCACCTACAACAGCGCCGTCGAGGACCAGCGCATCGTGCTGCAGGGGGTCGACATCCGGAGCTCGCTCGGCCTGGCCGGGACCGCCACCGACAACCAGATCATCCAGGAGCTTCTGACGCGCGGAAAGCTGATCACCGACGGGCCCTGATCAGGGCCAAGCAGCCCGACGTGCTGCTCCCGCGGCATGTTGTGTGCCGCAGGTCGGCCCTCAGCGCAGTGGCTGCGCGCTCGCCCAGGGACCGGTGATGCCGTCCAGCCCGCAAGCCCACAGCGAACGCGCGTCGGCCGCGTCAACCACGCCCTCGGCCAGCACCCGAATCTCCAGGCCGTGCAACGTCCAGACCAGGCCCCGTACGAAGTCCGCACGCGCACCATCCAAGGCAACGCCGCTCACCAGGGCGCCATCGAGCTTCACGTAGTCGAGTCCGGCTTCGTACAGCCGCTCGATGCGTGCAAGGCGTTCGCCCGCGTGTTCCAGCCCGAGCTGCACGCCGAGCGGGCGCAGTTGCTGTCCCAGATCGCGCAGTACCGGTAGCTGCTCGATGGCCGCACGTTCGCCCACCTCCAGCCACAGCGCCCGAGCCGCTTGGCCGTGGGCGGCGATCAGGCTGCGTAAGCCCACCAGAAAGCCACTGTCCCCGAGGGAATCGGTGGCGAGGTTCACCCCTCGAGGCTGCTCGTCGAGCGCGATCTGCTCCAGCGCCAGACGCACTGCCAAGAGGTCGGTTCGGGCACTGAACTGGCTGCGCAGCGCCCAGGGCAGCCAACGCGCGGCAGGCTCGAAGGTTCCGCCTCGTGCAGCCGCAGCCGCAGGGGCTCTCCAGATGCAGCAGTCGACCATCGCGCCCGATGACCGGGTAGCTGCCGAGTCGGGCATCGCCGCGCTCGAGCGCGTGCCAGAGCAACTGGCGCCAACCGCTTTCGCCGATGGCCGACTCGGGGCTCGCGGCAGGCGCATCGTCGACCGCCAGGCCATAACCATCCTGTGTCTCGGCCCGCACCAGAGCTGCGTCGGCGGCCAGCATCAGCGCGGCGACGCTCGCCCCGGAACGCCACGGCACGGCGCCGATGGCCACACGAACATCGGCCCAAGGTTTCAAGGCCGTTCTGAGGGTCGTCTGCAGCGCCTCAGCGACGCGGGCGGCATCGGCATCGGCTGCCTGCACCGCGAAGTCCGCGCCATTGAGGCGCCCCGCCATCAGGGGAACGCCCCCTGCAGCAGCGGTGCGCAGGCTCAGGGCGAGCGTCTGCAGCAGGGCATCAGTGGCGGCATGGCCGGCATCGCGGTTGCGGCCGGCAAGATCGTGCACTCGCAACAGCAGCAAGGCTCCCGCGCGGGGCGTGTCCTCGCGGGCCAGCATCGAACCCAGCTGTGCCAGAAAGTGGCCGCGGTTGGACAGGCCGGTGAGCGGATCGGTCTGCGCCTGCTGGCGCAATGCTTCCAGCTGAGCGCCCTGCTCGCACAGCATGGCCTGCAGCCGCTGCACCATGGCATTCATCGCACGGCTGAGCTGGCTCAGCTCGGGAACGCGCGGCTCGGGCACGGTCACGAAGCGCCGTTCGACGATGGCGCGCGCCTGGTCGACCGTTGCCTGCAGCGGCGCGCGGATCCGCCGGAGCACCAGCGAACCGAGCGCACCTGCCAGCAGCCCGATCAGGACCAGCCAGCCGGCCGACCGCAGGCTGCTCTGCCAAAGATCGTCGAGCGCAAAACTCGACGCGCTCACCACCTCGAGGGTGCCCAGCGACCGCCAGCCGTCGGAGACCTGCGCGACACCGGGAAGCGACTCGATCGGCACCAGCCCCCTGAACCAGGTCGGCACCTCTGTCGGCTCGGCTGCGCCAAGGCGTTCAACGAGCATCTGCCCTTCCGGTCCCCTCAGGCTGATGCGCTCATAGAAGCCGGTGTCGAATTGTGCGCTGATGGCGAGTTCGGCCAGCGCGAGATCGCCGTTCTGCTGCGACAGCGTGAGTGCCAGCGCCTGGGCGTTGTCGCTGTTCTTCAGGCGCAGCTGCGTTTCTAGGTAACCGCGTGCCGAACCCACGGTGACCAGCGCGCTGCCCAGCACGCCGACCATGACGGTCGCAAGCAGCAGCAACCAGAGTTGTCGGATCAGCGACATTGCCCGCCCCTCGATGTGCACAGTGCCATGTTCATACGAAACCTTCCGCTCGGGCCTTGCCGAGCACCTCTCGCCAGCGCGACAGCCTCGCCGTCGGATCGCCGGCCTTCTGCGCACCGGTGCCCTGCCACAGTCCCTCGGCGTTGAAGCTGAACACCGGACTCAGGTCGCGCCGCAACGAGGCGGGCCGGATCTCTGCGATCAGGTTGTCGAGGATCAGGGGTTCGGCAGCGGGCTGGGCGTAGTAGGCCAACACCATGTGGGCCCGCACATGGCCGCCCAGATCGGCACGCACATAAACCATTCTCAGCTTGGCAGGCGGCAACCCCGCGGCGATCAGCGAAAAGTACTTGGCGATCGCGAAATCCTCGCAGTCGCCGGCCCCGCGCGCCAGCAGCTCCAGCGGACTGGCCCACTGGTCCACCTGACCCACGGTGTCGATGTCCTCGGCGAACACGATGTGCTCGTTGAACAGCCGGTTGAATGCCTGGAGACGAGCCTCCTCCGACATCGACTGCGAAGCCACGATCGTCGATTGCAACAGGCGGACGCCCCGCTCCGCCTCAGGCCCCTGACGCTGTGCAGCGGCGAGCATCCGGTCGCGATCCCAGGCCCGCGGCAGCACCCCAGGCACGAGCAGCGCCAGCACCAGCAGCCACAGCGTCAGCGCCCACGACCGTGAACAGACGACGCGGGGAAGCGCGGGGATTCGTGGAGCAGGAAGGGACGCGATCGCGCTCGGAGCCATCGGGGTGTCTTCGGCCTTTTGCCGATGGACTTGAACCGCCTGTATCCGATCGTGCGCCCACGTCCCTGTCCACGAGGCCATGCGAGGCGCGGTGTTGCGAAATTCACGACGTTCGCCAGCATCTTGCGTCATCCGGTCGGCGGCCCCGTGGATCAGGGAACGAGGGCTCCGGGGGTGCATGAGAAACTCGGGATCCACTCAATACTGCTTCATGAAGCGCGAGTGCTCGCCTCGTTTCCAAACACTGGATCTTCTGCAATGACTGTTTCGCGCGCCCTGACTTTCTCCTTGCTGATCGCCACCTCGACCGCAGCTCTCTCCCAGACCGACGACCCGCTCAAGGCCGCTGCACAGAAAGCCATCCAGACCAATCCAGAAGTCACGGCCCGTTTCAACGCCTTTCGCGCCGCCAGCAACGAGGTCGATGTCGCACGCGGCGCCTACTATCCCCGGGTGGACCTGAACGCCGACGTCGGTCGCTCGCGCGACAGCATCGATACGCGGAGCCCGAAAGACCAGAGCCTGTCGCGCACCGGCGTCGGAGTCAGCCTGACGCAGCTGCTGTGGGACGGCCAGTTGACCCAGTCTGAAGTCAGCCGCTTCGGCCACGCCCGCAGCAGCCGCTATTTCGAGTTCATCGAGGCCACCGAGCAGACTGCCCTGGAAGCCAGCCGTGCCTACTACGACGTGCTGCGTTTCCGCAGGCTCGTGCTGCTGGCAGAAGACAACTACGTGCAGCACAAGGTCTCGCACGACCAGATCCAGAACCGCTTCAAGGCCGGGGTCGGGCGCGGCGTCGATGTCGAGCAAGCGGCAGCGCGGCTGGCCCTGGCCGAAACGAACCTGTCCACCGAGACCGCCAACCTCCACGACGTGGTGGCGCGCTACCAGCGCGTGGTCGGTGAAGCGCCGCCTGCGCAGCTGACACTGGGCGCCGGACTGACCCAGGGCATGCCGGCCAGCGCCAGCGAGGTGCAGACCCAGGCCACGCTGCGCAACGCGGGCATCTCGGCGGCCGTGGAAAACCTGCGGGCCCTGCGATCGCAATCCGAGGGGCAGCGCAGCGCCTTCCAGCCGCGCGTCGAGGCACGCGCCCGCGGCAGCGAGGGACACAATCTCAATGGCTTGCAGGACCAGCGACGCGAGGCTGCTGCGGAGGTGGTGCTGAGCTGGAATCTCTTCAATGGCGGCTCCGATCAGGCGCGCGTGCGCCAGTTCGCCGATCTCGTCACCCAGGCGGCCGACCTGCGCGACCGTACCTGCCGCGACGCTCGCCAGACCGCCTCGATCGCGTTCAACGACACGCTCAAGCTCGTCGAGCAGCTGCGTTATCTCGAGCGCAACGTCGTCGCGATCGAGCGGGCGCGCGATGCTTACCGCCAGCAGTTCGAGATCGGCCAGCGCAGCCTGCTCGACCTGCTGAATGCGGAGAACGAGGTCTACACCGCGCGGCGCGCCTATGCCAACGCGGAGCACGAACTGCGCATTGCCTACGTGCGCACGCACGCGGCGACCAACACCCTGACCGCCGCGCTCGGCCTGTCGCGGATCGACACCGGCGCCCTGCCGGACGACAACTGGAACGCCGGCGACGATGCCGCGGCACGCTGCCCGATCACGGCCGCTCCGCTGGCGACCACGTCCCGCGAGGAGCTCGACGCGCGCGCGAAGGCGCTGTCCGAGGCACGCCCCGGCGTCACGCCGACCCCGGCCACCAAGGCCCAGGTGGCACGCTGAGCGCAGCCCTCCCGACATGGTGAGGGATCGAAGCCAGCGCCGCCGGTCGCGCGGCGCGCTTCATGGCCTGGAGAGCACAGTCTCTGGGCTATACTGCGCGGCTTGTCGGGGCGTAGCGCAGCCTGGTAGCGCACTTGCATGGGGTGCAAGGGGTCGCGAGTTCGAATCCCGCCGTCCCGACCAAAGAAAAGACGAGGCCTAGCCGGTGATCACCACGGGCTAGGCCTTTTGTCTTTGCCCATGTGTCGCGGGTTCGAACCCGGGTGTCGCGTCGCGCACATCGAGCGATGGCGCTAGGGCAGCAGCAGTTGCCGGATCGACACGAGTTCGTCGCGCATCGTCGCCAGCGTCGGTGGAACGGCGTTGACTCGAACGCGCGCCACGGCGGCGGTCGGAGCAACTGCCGCTGCCTCCATGGCCTCAGCCTCCGGCAGTATTTCGTCGGCCGACGGCAGGCCTCCATCGTCCTGCGTCGGCACCTGGGCCGCCTCGGCCGCGAGGGCGGCACGCACACCCGCCTCAGAAAGACGGTTGCGCGCACCGCTGATGGTGAAACCCTGCTCGTACAGCAGTTCCCGGATCCGCCGGATCAGCAGGACCTCGTGGTGCTGGTAATAACGACGGTTGCCACGCCGCTTCATGGGCTTGAGTTGCGAGAACTCCTGCTCCCAATACCGCAGCACATAGGGCTTGACGCCGCACAGCTCGCTGACTTCACCGATCGTGAAATACCGCTTGGCGGGGATCGGCGGCAGCGATTTTCCATTGGAAATCAAAGGCCTGTGGCGTATGACCTCAGACTTTACTCGAACTCCTCCGCGCTCGGTATGTCACCTTGCACGACGCCCTTGAGTTTGTGGCTTGCGTGGAACGTCACCACATTGCGCGCCTTGATCGGGATCGCCTCCCCGGTGCGCGGGTTGCGCCCGGGCCGGGGGGCCTTGCGCCGGATCTGGAAGTTGCCGAAGCCGGAAAGCTTGACGTCCTGCCCCTCGACCAGTTGGCCGTGGATCAATTCGAAGAAGGCCTCGACCATGTCCTTGGATTCACGCTTGTTCAGGCCCAGGCGCTCGAACAGCAGTTCGGCGAGTTCGGCCTTAGTCAGCGTCGGTGTCTCGAGGGTCGGGAGCAGCACTCGGTCCATGGTCGGATTCTTCCGTATCGGCGCCGGTCAGGCCCGCAGGCGGGCGCCCAGTTGCGCAGAAAGTGTGTCCAGCACGGAGCGGACTGCGGCGTCGATGCGCTCGTCGGTCAGCGTGCCATGCTCGTCCAACAGTTCAAGCCGTATGGCCAGGCTGCGCTCACCGGCAGCCACCTCGGCACTAGGGTTCTTGGGGCGGTAGACATCGAACAGGCGTGCGCTGCGCACGACGCCGCTGCTGGGTGCTACGGAGATCGATTGCATCAGTGCATCGTGAGCTACGTGATCGCCGACGATCAGGGCGATGTCCCGAACCGCCGCCTGCTGCTTCGGGATGGCTGTATAGATGGGCACACCGCCCTCCGACAGCGCCTGCGCATCGAGTTCGAACACGACCGGCGCTTGCGGCAACTCGTAGGCCTGGCGCCAGCGCGGGTGCAACTCGCCGATCCAGCCGACGGTCCGGCCGTCGCACTCGATGCGGGCGCTGCGCCCCGGATGCAGGGCCGGGTGCTCCGCCGCGACGAAGCGCGGTCGGCGTGGCACCAGCAGCGCTTCCACATCGCCCTTCACGTCGAAGAAGTCGACGCCACGTTCGGTGGTGCCCCATTGCGGTTCATCGCAGCCCCATAGGCCAGGCCTCCCAGTCTCAGCGGCTGGTCGACGCCGGCGACACCCGAATCGCTGTCGATGGCGGCGGGATCGCGCAGGAATACGCGGCCGATCTCGAACACGCGCACCCGCGCCGCCTTGCGCGCGAGGTTGAAACGCAACACGTTGATCAGGCTGCCGATCAAGCTGGATCGCATCACGGCCAGCGGCGCAGCGATCGGATTGAGCAGCCGGATCGGGGCCTCGTTGCCGGCGAAGTCGCGCTCCCAGCGTGCCTCGACGAAGCTGAAATTCACGGTTTCCTGGTAATCCAGGCCGGCCATCGCGTGCCGTAGCGTGTGCAACCCGCGGCGCGATTCCGACATCACGCGGGGCGTCACGGGGGCCAGCGGCGGTGTGTCGGGCAGCATCGAGTAGCCGAGGACACGGATGACCTCCTCGATCAGGTCTTCCTCGATCTGCAGATCGAAACGCCAGCTCGGCGGCGTGACGATGATGCGTCCATCCTCCTCGCGACACGCCAGACCCAGCCGCTGGAAGACGCCGACGCACTGGGACTGCGAGACCGGCATGCCGATCACGCGGCAGGCACGATCGACGCGCATCGCGACCGGCGTGCGCTCGGGCAGCGCGAGGATCTGGTCGTCCATCGGACCGGCTTCGCCACCGCAGACGTCGAGGATCAGCTGCGTGATGCGCTCGATGTGCTCGACCGTCTGCCCCGGATCGACGCCGCGCTCGAAGCGGTGCCCGGCGTCGGTGCTGAAGTTGTAGCGGCGCGAGCGTCCTGCGATCGACTGCGGCCACCAGAATGCGGCCTCGACGTACACGTTGCGGGTGTCGTCGGTCACCGCGGTGGCCTGGCCGCCCATGATCCCGGCCAGCGATTCGACTTGCCGATCGTCGGCGATCACCCCCACCGCTGCGTCGACCTCGATGGTGCTGCCGTTCAGCAGTTCCAAGGACTCACCGGACCGACCCCAGCGCACTTCGAGCCCCCCATGGATCTTGTCGAGATCGAAGATGTGCGAAGGACGGCCGAACTCGAACATCACGTAGTTCGAGATATCGACCAGTGCACTCACAGAGCGCTGGCCGCAGCGTGCGAGGCGCTCCACCATCCAGGGCGGTGTCGCCGCCCGCGGGTTCACGCCGTGGACGATGCGCCCCGAGAAGCGGCCGCACAATTCGGGCGCTGCGACGCGAACCGGCAGCTTTGCGCCGTGCGTCGGCAGCACCGGCGCAAAGGCCGGTTGCTTGAGCGGCACGCCCGTCAGCGCCGACACCTCGCGTGCGATGCCGTAGACGCTCAGGCAATGGGCCAGGTTGGGCGTGAGCTTCAACGTGAATAGCGTGTCGTCGAGCTGGAGGTGGCTGCGGATGCTCGTACCGACCGGGGCATCGTCGGCCAGGATCAACAGGCCGCCATGGTCTTCCGACAGCTTGAGCTCGCGCGCCGAGCACAGCATGCCCTGGCTCTCTACGCCGCGAAGCTTGCCGAGCTTGATCTGGAACGGAGCACCGCCCGCCTCAGCCGGAGGCAGTTCCGCGCCCACCAGCGCGCAGGGAACCTTGATCCCGGCTCGCACGTTCGGCGCACCGCAGACGATCGACAGTGGCGTACCGGCGCCCACATCGACCCGGCAGATATGAAGCCGGTCGGCGTTGGGGTGCTTCTCGATAGCGAGCACCTCAGCCACCACCACCTTGTCAAACGGCGGCGCCACAGGGCGCAGTTCCTCGACCTCGAGGCCGGCCATGGTCAACGTCTCGGCCAGCGCGGGGGTCGACAGCGGCGGATTGCAGAACTCGCGCAACCAGGATTCAGGAAATTGCATGACGCCTGTGTCGTTGGGGAAGTCGGATCACTTGAACTGCGACAGGAAGCGCAGGTCACCGTCGAAGAACAGCCGCAGGTCGCTGACGCCATAGCGCAGCATCGCCAGCCGGTCGATGCCCGAGCCGAAGGCGAAGCCGATGTAGCGTTCTGGGTCCAGGCCCATGTTGCGGATCACCTGCGGGTGCACCTGTCCGGACCCCGACACCTCGAGCCAGCGGCCCTTCAGCGGACCGCTGCCGAACATCATGTCGATCTCGGCGCTCGGTTCGGTGAACGGAAAGTAACTGGGCCGGAAGCGGATCTGCAGGTCGCTGGTCTCGAAGAAGGCCCGGATGAAGCTCACGTAGACCGACTTCAGGTCCTTGAAGCTGATGTTCTGCCCCACCCACAGCCCCTCGACCTGGTGGAACATCGGCGAGTGCGTCGCATCGCTGTCGACGCGGTAGGTGCGCCCCGGAGCGATGACGCGGATCTCCGGCATCGGCAGCCCGGCATCGAGCGCGGCGCGGTGCGCTTTCACGTGCCGTACCGCGTGGCGGATCTGCATCGGGCTGGTGTGGGTGCGGAGCACCTGGCCGCCCTCGACATAGAAGGTGTCGTGCATCGAGCGCGCCGGATGGTCGGCTGGCGTGTTCAGTGCAGTGAAATTGAACCAGTCGGTTTCGATCTCCGGGCCGTCGGCCACCTCGAAGCCCATCGAGCCGAAGATCGCCTCGATGCGCTCCATCGCGCGAGTGATCGGATGCAGGCCGCCGCTGCCGCGGCGCCGGCCCGGCAGAGTCACATCGAGCGACTCGGCGCGCAGCTGCTGCGCCAGTTCGGCATCGGCCATGGCCTGGCGGCGCGCCGTCAACGCCGCTTCGACCTGCTGCTTGGCCGCGTTGATCTCGGCGCCGCGCGCCTTCTTCTCGTCGACCGGCAGGCTCGCCAGCTGCTTCATTCGCGCCGTGAGTTCACCGCTCTTGCCGAGGAACGCAGCCTTCGCATCCTCGAGCTCGGCCGGGGTACGGGCCTTCTCGAAGGCCTGAGCCGCCTGTTGCACCAGTTGACTGAAGGCTTCCATCAGATCTCTGTCTTGCGGATGAAGAGGTGACGCTGAAAAAGCGAGGGGCCGACGCTTGCGCCTCGGCCCCTGCAGTGCACATCGGGCCTGCAAGGCCCGACGTCGATCAGGCGAGCTGGGCCTTCACCTTCTCGACGATGCTGCCGAAAGCGGCCGGATCGTTGACGGCCAGTTCCGCGAGCATCTTGCGATCGATGTCGATCGCGGCCTTCTTGATGCCGGCGATGAAGCGGCTGTAGGTGATGCCGTGGCTGCGCGAAGCCGCGTTGATGCGGGCGATCCATAGGCGACGGAAGACGCGCTTGCGGTTGCGGCGGTCACGATAGGCGTATTGGCCCGCCTTCATCACCGCCTGTTTGGCGATGCGATAGACGTTCTTGCGACGGCCGCGGAAGCCCTTGGCGAGCTCCAGGACCTTCTTGTGACGAGCGCGTGCGGTGACACCACGTTTGACGCGAGGCATGTTTCTACTCCTTCAAGAATTGATCTGAGACCTGGACGTCGCGACTCAAAGGCCTGCGAACGGCAGCATCTGGGCCATATGGCCCATGTTGGTCTCGTGCACCGTCGCCGTACCCCGCAGGTGGCGCTTGTTCTTGGTGCTCTTCTTGGTGAGGATGTGGCGCTTGAACGCCTGACCTCGCTTGACGGTGCCGCCCGGGCGGACACGGAAACGCTTGGCAGCGCTCTTCTTAGTCTTCATCTTGGGCATGACTGCTCCTTCTAGTTTGTTCCCGCAGGCGCCGCGAACCACTCGCGGACTTGGGGCCTGTCGGTCACTTGTGCCTTCGTTGCGGCGACCAGACCGCAACGACGGTGAACTCACTTCTTTCGCTTCGGCCCGAGCACCATGATCATCTGGCGCCCTTCGAGCTTGGGCATGTTCTCCACCACCGAGACATCGGCGAGTTCGTCGCGGATGCGCTCGAGCAGCCGCATGCCGATGTCCTGGTGCGTGATCTCGCGGCCGCGGTACCGCAGGGTCACCTTTCCCTTGTCGCCTTCTTCGAGGAAGCGACGCAGGTTGCGCATCTTGATCGCGTAATCGCCTTCGTCGGTACCGGGCCGGAACTTCACTTCCTTGATGTCGATGACGTGCTGCTTGGCCTTGGCTTCCGCGGCCTTCTTCTGCTCCGCGTACTTGAACTTGCCGTAGTCCATCAGCCGGCAGACCGGAGGGTCTGCCGTGGCTGAGATCTCCACCAGATCGACGTCCGCCTCACCCGCCAGGCGCAAGGCCTCCTGGATGCTGACGATGCCAAGCGGCTCGTTCTCGGGCCCGTTCAGGCGCACTTCCGGCGCCATGATTTCCCGGTTCAGCCGGTGCTTGCGTTCGTCGTTACGGGTGCGACGGTCAAAGAAATTAGCGATGGTCAGAATCCTTTCGAGCCCTTTGCGTTCCTGCGCTCAGGCTCCACATCGAACACACACGCGCCTGGACAACCAAGGCGTGGGGCGGGAAACGAACTCCTCCCGCATCACACCTTGTGGGCGATGTCGCTAGCCATCCTCTGGGAAAAGGCATCTAGAGGCATCACGCCGAGGTCCTGGTTACCCCGGGCGCGCACCGCAACGGCCCCCGCAGCCTTTTCCTTGTCGCCAACGACAAGGATGTACGGAAGCTTTTGCATGGAATGCTCTCGGATTTTATACGTGATTTTCTCGTTGCGCAAATCGACGCCGGCTCTAACTCCTTGTTTTTGCAGCGTTTTCGCAATCTCTGCGGCGTAGTCGGCCTGCCCGTCGGTGATGTTGAGCACCATCACCTGCACCGGGGCGAGCCACGCCGGTAGCGCGCCGGCATGCTGTTCGATGAGGATGCCGATGAAGCGCTCGAGGCTGCCGACGATCGCCCGGTGCAGCATCACCGGGAACAAGCGCTCTCCGCTTTCGGCCACGTAGACCGCATCCAGGCGCTCCGGCAGCGAGAAGTCGACCTGCATCGTGCCGCACTGCCACTGGCGACCCAGGGCGTCCTTCAGCGTGTACTCGATCTTCGGGCCGTAGAACGCGCCATCACCCGGCGACACGACGAATTCGCAGCCCGACGCCCGCAGGCTCTCCATCAGCGCGTGCTCGGCCTTGTCCCAGACCGCATCGGAGCCGATCCGCTTCTCGGGCCGGGTGGCGACCTTGTAGATGATGTCGTTGAAGCCGAAGTCCTTGTAGACCTTCTGCAGCAAGGCTGTGTAGGCCACGCACTCCGGCAGGATGTGCTCCTCGGTGCAGAAGATGTGCCCGTCGTCCTGCGTGAAGCCGCGCACCCGCATGATGCCGTGCAGGCCGCCGGTGGGTTCGTTGCGGTGGCACTGCCCGAACTCGCCATAACGCAGCGGCAGGTCGCGATAGCTCTTGATGCCCTGCTTGTAGATGAGGATGTGGCCCGGGCAGTTCATCGGCTTGAGCGCGTAATCACGCTTCTCCGACTCCGTGACGAACATGTTCTCCCTGTACTTGTCCCAGTGTCCGGTCTTCTCCCACAGACCCTGGTCGAGGATCTGCGGCCCCTTGACCTCGAGGTAGCCGTTGTCGCGGTAGACCGCGCGCATGTACTGCTCGACCTGCTGCCAAACCGTCCAGCCCTTCGGGTGCCAGAACACGAGGCCCGGCGCGTGCTCGTCGAGGTGGAACAGGTCGAGTTCGCGGCCGAGCTTGCGGTGATCGCGCTTCTCGGCCTCCTCCAGCATGTGCAGATACTGCTGCAGTTCGTCCTTGCTGGCCCAGGCCGTGCCGTAGATGCGCTGCAGCATCTCGTTGCGGTGGTCGCCGCGCCAGTAGGCGCCGGCCACCTTCATCAGCTTGAAGTGCCTGAGCTTGCCCGTGCTCGGCACGTGCGGGCCGCGGCACAGGTCCTCGAACCGCCCTTCACGGTACAGCGACACATCCTGGCCGGCCGGAATGCCGGCGATGATCTCGGCCTTGTAGTCCTCGCCGATCGACTTGAAGTACGCCACGGCCTCGTCGCGCGGCAGCACGCGGCGCTCGACCTTCTCGTCCTTCTTCGCCAGTTCCGTCATCTTGGCCTCGATGGCCGCCAGATCCTCCGGCGTGAACGGGCGCTTGTACGAGAAGTCGTAGTAGAAGCCGTTCTCGATGACCGGTCCGATCGTCACCTGCGCTTCGGGGAACAGTTCCTTCACTGCGTACGCCAGCAGGTGGGCCGTCGAGTGGCGGATCAGGTCGAGGCCGTCGGCATCCTTGTCGGTGACGATGGCGAGCCGTGCATCGCCCTCGATGCGATGGCCCGTGTCGACCAGCTTGCCGTCGACACGGCCGCCCAGGGCCGCCTTCGCGAGCCCGGTGCCGATCGATGCCGCGACCTCGGCCACAGTGACCGGGCCGGGGAACTCGCGTTGCGAGCCGTCGGGAAGCGTGATCACGATCATGAAAGAGCCTCTGAAATGAAAAAAGCGCGGTGGAGACCGCGCTTCGAGACGAAAAGAACAGACGTGCTCAGACTGCGGTCGGACAACCCTGGTGCATGGTGGTCGACGTTCGCGGTGTCATAACCCGGCGTGCCTTTCTCGTCCTTGTTCGTGGATGCGAGCGCGCATTGTAGGCGCCGCCCGCTGGTCCCCGATCAGTGGAACTGCTCTTCCTCGGTCGAGCCGGTCAGCGCCTTGACGCTGGACGAGCCGCCCTGGATCACCGTGGTGACGTCGTCGAAGTAGCCGGCGCCGACTTCCTGCTGGTGCGACACGAAGGTGTAGCCCTGCTCGCGCGCCTTGAACTCGGGCTCCTGCACCATCTCGACGTAGTGCTTCATGCCCTCGCCCTTCGCATAGGCCTGGGCGAACTGGAAGGTGTTGTACCAGTTGATGTGGATGCCCGCGAGGGTGATGAACTGGTACTTGTAGCCCAGCTCCGAGAGCTTCTCCTGGAACACGGCGATCGTCTTGTCGTCCAGGTTCTTCTTCCAGTTGAACGACGGCGAGCAGTTGTAGCTCAGCAGCTTGCCCGGGTGCTTGGCATGCACGGCCTGCGCGAACTCACGGGCGAATCCCAGGTCCGGCGTGCCGGTCTCGCACCACACGAGGTCAGCGTAGGCGGCGTAGGCAACACCGCGGCTGATGGCCTGCTCCAGGCCGTTCTTCACGCGGTAGAAGCCTTCCTGGGTGCGTTCGCCGGTCAGGAATGGCTTGTCGTTGGCGTCGTGGTCGCTGGTGATCAGGTTGGCGGCCTCGGCATCGGTCCGGGCCAGCACGATGGTCGACACGCCCATCACGTCGGCGGCGAAGCGCGCGGCGATCAGCTTCTCGCAGGCTTCCTGGGTCGGCACCAGCACCTTGCCACCCATGTGGCCGCACTTCTTCACTGCGGCGAGCTGGTCCTCGAAGTGCACGCCGGCGGCGCCCGCGGCGATCATGTTCTTCATCAATTCGAAGGCGTTCAGCACGCCGCCGAAGCCGGCTTCCGCATCGGCCACGATCGGCAGGAAGTAATCGATGAAGTCCTTGTCGCCGGGGCCCGTGCCGCGCGACCACTGGATCTCGTCGGCGCGCTTGAAGGTATTGTTGATGCGGCGGACCATGGTCGGCACTGAGTCGTAGGCGTACAGCGACTGGTCGGGATACATGGTCTCGGAGGTGTTGCCGTCGGCGGCAACCTGCCAGCCTGACAGATACACGGCCTCGACGCCGGCCTTGGCCTGCTGCATCGCCTGACCGGCGGTGATCGCGCCGAAGGCATTGACGTAGCCCTTCTTCGACGCGCCGTTGCACTGTGCCCACAGCTTTTCGGCGCCGCGCTTGGCGATCGTGTACTCGGGCTGCAGGCTGCCGCGCAGGCGAACCACGTCGGCAGCGCTGTAGCCGCGCTTCAGGCCTTTCCAGCGCGGGTTCTCCGCCCAATCTTTCTCGAGGGCGGCGATCTGTTGTTCACGGGTCGGTTGGCTCATGTCGGGCTCCGGAAGTGGTGAATGAAGTGGTGGGGAAACGCTACCTCAGCGTAAGGCCAAACGCCGCGCCGAAGAAGACTTATATCTTATATAAGACTTCTATGTAAATCCAATAAAAACAATGACTTGAGAACAATATTTCCGCATGTGAAATCAGTTCTTTCGCCATGAAAAAATCTGCGGCACTGCAGCATCGTAGCTTTTTGCATTGCAGCACAACCATTTCTCATCGTGGAAATTCGAGGCGGGGGCGCGCTTCGCTCGCCGCGCCGGGCCGCGAGCGACGATGATGGCGGCCATGACTTCCTTCGCCTTCCTCTCCGGCAGCAGCTTCCTGAAGCTTCCATCACAAGCCGATCGGCCCTATGCCATCGCCGGCCTCGCGTGGGATGGCGCGGTCACCAACCGACCGGGCGCTCGCTTCGGTCCGCGCGCCATCCGCGAAGCAAGCCACATGCTGTGCGACGGCATCCATCCGCACTTCAACATCGACCCCGCGCCCTACCTGACCGACCTCGGTGACCTGCCGCTGCCCAACACCAGCCTCGAAGCCATGCGCGTGGCCATGGCGCCGAGCGTGAACGCGATGATCCGCGCCCACCACATGGCCTGGATCGGCGGCGATCACTCGGTCACACTGCCACTTCTGCGGGCCTACAAGTCCTGGCTCGGCCGACCGCTGGCGGTGATCCATTTCGATGCCCACTGCGACACCTGGGAAGACCACTTCGGCGAGCCCAGCGGCCATGGAACGTGGGTCTACGAGGCCCTCCAGGAGGGCCTGGTGCTGCCCGAATGCTTCACCCAGATCGGCATCCGCTCGGCGGGCGCACGCGAGGCACGCGACTATGTGCGGACCCGGGGCGGACAGATCTTCGACGCGCGGCAACTGCGTGGCCTCGAGAGCCCGGCGCAGCTGGCGCCCGTGACCACCGCGATTCGGAAGCGGCTCGCCGGCCACGGCAACCCGCCGCTCTACCTCAGCCTCGACATCGATTGCCTCGACCCGGCGTTCGCACCAGGCACCGGCACACCCGAACCCGGCGGCATGACGACGAACCAGGTGCTGTCGCTGCTGGAGGAACTGGCTGATCTCGATTTCGTCGGCATGGATTGCGTGGAGGTCGCTCCACCCTACGACCACGCCGAACTCACGAGCTACGCTGCGGCAAGTTTCGTGTGGACCTACCTGTGCGGTCAGCTGGCGCGCCGCGGCGCCACACGGCCGGCCTGAGTCCGTCGGGGCGCCGCCTCGGCAGGTAGACCGCCAGCAGCGCCAGCAGGCCGAGCACACCGAACGGCCAGCGCAGATCCACGCGCGACGCGACCGGATGCGCCAGTTGCTCGCTGGTCAGCGCCGCATACAGCGCCTGGGGCGTGGTGAGTCGCTGGTAGGCCAGGCCCGTTTCGCTGGCCAGCAGTTGCAGATAGGGCTCGCGCAGCGACGACAAGTGCTCGCTGCCGGGCGTGGAACCGAGCATCACGCCCGTGCGTTCGCTGCCGTCCTCGACCATCTGTTCGCCCGCCACGCTGCCGCCCCGCCCGTAGCTGCGCGGGTCGAGCTGCATGACTTCGTCGGCCTCCCAGTAGCCGTAGGCGCGGCCCTCGAGGTCGTGCTTCGGGATGCGTGCCGGCAACAGGCCGCCCACGCCCACCACCAAGCCCGGCGCGACGCGCACCGCGCCGTCGTCGCTGGGCCGGTACTGCGGGTTGACCGGCGGGGCCTCCTGCCCGTCAGTCACGAACACCAGGGCCGGTCTCGACGGCAACGCCTTGGCGATCTTCAGCCCGCTGTACAGGCCCTTGGCCACCTCGCTGTTGCCGGTCCAGGCCATGCGGCCGTCGATGTTCGACAGCACGGCCAGCAACTCCCGCTGGTTCTCGCACACCTCCACCGGATCCATCAGAAGGAAGGAGCGGTATTCGGTGAACAGGCCCCAGCCGACGCGGCTTCCGCACGGCAGCTTGCGCAGCGCTTCGCCGATCACGCGCTTGGCCTGCGCCAGACGCGTGACCGAACGGCCTTCGTGCTGTTGGTCGGCGACCTCCATGCTCTGGGTCACGTCGAGCACGATCACCATGTCGCTCTGGGGCCGTGCCCAGGTGAGGTACGGCGACGCGAAGGTGATGGTCAGCGCCAGCGCGGCGAGCGCCAGGCAGGCGCGCGCGGTCCCCGCGCGCAGCGCTGCCCTACCCTGCAGCAGCAGCGCCCGCAGGCCGGGGCCCTTCACGGGAGCCCCCGCGACACGCCACGCATCGTCGTGGCGGCGCGCTCGGCGTTCTCCGGCGGCCCGCCGGCATCCGGGTCCGCGTCGTCGGGGTCGGGTTGCAGCCGCTGGGCGCGCTCGAGGTTGTATCGGGCCTCCCAGTGCTCCGGGTCCTGCCGCAGCACCTCGCGGTAGCTCGCCTTCGCAAGCTCGATCAACGGCAGCGCCTGGCCCGGCAGGGCCGAGCCACGCAACACCAGCGCCTGCAGCAGCAGCTGGTTCGCGGCGTTGTAACGGGCGGCACGCCCGAGCGCGCTGTCGTCCTGCAGCACGCGGTAGGCATCGATCGCCGCCTCGTGCTCGCCACGTCGGGCCAGCTCGGTGGCATGCGCGAAGCGCAGCTCGGCGCGCGCCGTCGGGTCGGGCCGCTCGGCGATGCCGGCACGGATCATCGCGTTGTCGCGCTGCTTGTCCTGCCAGCGCCAGCCGTCGATGACGGCAGCCAACGCGAGGAGCGCCAGGGCCCCCCAGGCCAGCCTCAACCGGGTCCGCGGCGTCATCAGCGCCATGATCGCCCCTCGGCCCAGCGGCTGGCGAACAGCAGCAGCACCGCCGCCAGCGCCAGCGCGTAGGCATGCGCCGACAGGTCGCGGCGCGGCACCAGATCCTGGTAGGTGATGGGCAGATTCTCCAGCCGGCCCACGTCTGCGATCGCGCGCTTCAGCGCCTCGGGGTTCTCGGCCTCGTAGGCGCGGTAGGGCACGCCGGCCGACTGGAAGAAGCGATCGAGGAAGATCTCCGGTACGGTGTCCGCGGCGCCGGGCGCATCGCCCGCGTTCGCGTGCAGCCCCGGACTGCGCGCCGAGCGGATGTAGATCCAGTACAGCGACACGCGTTGCGCCTGCAACCGGTCGACGATGAGCTGACGCACACCCGGTTCGATGTGGTCGCCGCCGTCCGAGACCAGCAGCACGATGCGCGAGCCGGTGTAGGGCCGGTCATCGAAGAAGCGCAGGCCCTCGAGCAGGGCCGCGGCGATGTCGGTCTCGCCCAGGCCGCGCCCGATCTCGCCGGCGGCGATGGCCGCCTGCACAACATCGGTCTTCTGGGTGAAGTCGAGTACCCGGATCGGCAAGGTGCTGAACACCGCCATCGCGAAGCGGTCCTGCTGCCGGCTGGCTGCGAACTCGCCCAGCAACTGGCGCGCCGCCTGCCCCTTGCTGACGCGCACGCTCTGGTCCTGCTGGTTGTAGGCATACCAGGCGGCCGAGCCCGGGGTCGGGCCATTGACCGACGCCGAGCTGCTGACGAAGCGCTCGTCCATGCTGCGGCTGCGATCGAGCAGCAACGCGATCTCGGCGCCCTGCCCCACCCGCTCGACCGCGTACTCGGCGCGGTACATCCCGGCCAGCGCCACCACGATGCTCGCAATGGCGAAGGCTCCCAGCACGCGCAGCAGCCACTTGAGCAGCACCGAAGGGCGGTCCGCCGGCAGCAGCGCGAGCCATGAATGGCGCTGGGTCGCGCGGCCGTCGCGCCACAGCGGCAGCAGTGCCAGCGGCAGCAGGCAGAGCCAGGCCGGGTGCGCCCAGCCGATCGAGTCGAGCGGGTTCATCGCCATCTCACGCCCGTCCCCGCTCGATGTCGAAGCAGCGCCGGCAGAAGTCACGCAACCACAGGCGATCGGCCTCGAGCGGCGCCTGCCCGCCGAAGAAGAAGCGCTCCGAGCGCTCGAAGAACTGCAGCATCTCGCCACGCACCGCCGCGTAGGCCGGCTGCTCGGCCACGAAGCGATCGACCGCGCCGGCATGGAGCACGCGGCGGGCCGTGGCATCGAGCGCCGCATGCAGGGTGCGCCACGCGTCCAGCCATTCATCGGTCGGTGCGGTCACCAGCACGCCCTGGAGCTGTCGGCGCGCCCGCGCGAACGGCCGCTGCCGACGTCGCCACCACGGCCAGCCCAGATAGACCATCGCCAGATGGGCCAGCGGCAGCAGCGCCAACGCGGCATACAGGCCCAGGCGTCGCCGCTCCGGCAGGGTGTCGACCCGCAGCGCCGGCGTATCGGGGCGCAGGGTGCCCAGGCCGGCCCGCAACGGCGCCTCGACCGGGGCCAGCGGTGCGAGGCCGACCGGCGCGAAATCGATGCGCAGCTCTTCGCCACGCGGCTGGCCGTCGAAGCGCAGCGTGAACGACGGCAGGTCCAGCACCACCGGTTCGCTGGGCGCGCGGAACACCTGGTAATCGAACCCCAGGGTGTAGCGCCGGCCCCGCAGCGTGGGCCGCCAATCCTGCGTGACCCGCCGCAGCTCGAAGGAGTGCCCGATCCGCCCAGGCGTCGGGATCGACGCCTCGTCCAGCGTCAGGCGGCCCGGCACGTCGAGCACGATGGTTCGCGTGAGCACGTCGCCCACCCGATGACCGTAGGCCCGTGGATCGTTGACCTGCGCGACGATCGGCTCGGTGTCCTCGGCATCGGCCGCAGCGAGGCCGCTCGCCGACAGCAGGCCGCAGGCGACGGCGAGCATGGCCGCCCGTGCAGCGTCACCGGGCCGGGACGTGCCGCGCGGAAGGCGCCGGATTGCCACGCTCAGCCCTGCACGAAATGGGCGCTCACCGCATCGGCCCGGTAGCCGTCGTCGAGGACGAGCGGATCGAGCGATGCCGGTGGAACAGCGCCTGCAACGCGGCGCGCCGCCCGGCCTGGACGGCGCGCCAGCGCTCGCGCAGCGCCGGCCGCACCCAGACCAGCGTCTGCTCGCCGCTTTCGGGGTCGGCCAGCTGGATCAGGCCGTTGCGGGGCGGGTCGAACTCCTGCCGATCCCACACCATCACCGGCACCACCTCGTGATGGGCCAGCCCCCCCAGCACGGTCTCGAGATCGGCGATCGGCAGGTGGAAATCGGACACCAGGAAGACCAGCGCGCGCCGGTGCGGCAGCGCACGCGCCGCCTCAGCCAGACCGATCGCCGAGCCCTGCGGATCGAGCCGGCGCAGGCGTTGCGCCAGCAGGCCGCCGAGGCCGCGCCGGCGCGTCGGCGGCAGCAGCCAGTCGCGCCGCAACCGCTCGTCGCAACCGATGAAGCCGAAGGAGTCGCCGGCGCGCCACGCCGACTCGGCCGCTGCCTGCGTGAAGTCGGCCAGCACGTCGAGCTTGCGGCGCACGCCGCGGTAGCCCATCGAGGCAGACAGGTCCGCGATCACGACGACCGCCACCGCCTTGCGTTCGCTGAACACGCGCACCTGCCATTGACCGAAGGCGTCGCGCAGGCTGGCGTGCACGTCGATGCGCCGCGTGTCGGGCGCTTGCGTGAGCGGCACGTGGCCGCGGAACTCGAGGCCGGCCTCGCCGCGCCGGCTGCGGTGCGCACCCGGCACGTGGCCGGCGGCGCCGTGCCGCACACGGTAGTGGAACTCGCGCACTGCAGGGGCCGCCGGCTTCACGGCGCGGCCACCTTCGAGACGATGCCCTCCATGAGGGCCGCAATGATCTCGGTGCGCCGCAATTCGTAGACCGGCTGCAGGCAAAGGCGGTGGGCGATGGTCTCGTAGAACACCGAGCGCAGGTCCTCCGGCGTGGCGTAGCTGCGGCCGTCCAGCCAGGCTGCAGTACGCGCGGCCCGCAGCATCAGACTCATGCCGCGCGGGCTGGCGCCCGCGAGCATCAGGTCGGCGGTGTCGGCCTCATCCAGTGCCACGCCGTAGTCGGCCGGCGCGGCGGTGGCGCGCCACAGGTGCAGCGCATAGTCGCGCAGCGCCTCGGACGCCTGCACGCCGCGCTGCACCGCCGCCGCCACGGCCGGCAACTCGCGGTAGGGCAGCATGCCGGCCGGCAACTCGTCGATCAGCGCATCGGTGTCGTGGAAGCGCGGGTCGAACATCAGCGCGCGGCGATCCTCGTCGCTGGCCGGCGCGTCGATGGTGATCTCCATCATGAAGCGGTCGCGCGCCGCGGAGGAGATCTCGAAGGTCTCCTCGCGTTCGACACGGTTGCGGTCGGCGAACACCAGCAGGTGCGGGAACCGGAACTCGCGGTTGAACGCCGTCAGGCTGCGTTCGGCCATCACGCGCAGCAGCAGCGCATGCACCTGGGGGCGTGCACGGTTGATCTCGTTGAAGAAGAAGATGGCCAGCTCGTCGCCGTGCTGCGTCAACGGTCCCGGGTCGACCTGCGGTCGCCCCTCGCTGCTGATGTGTGTGTGGTAGACGAGGTCGTTGGGCATCAGGTCGATCGTGCCCTCGGTGCGCCCGAAAGCGCCACCGATCAGGTGCGCCACGCTGCGCAGCAGCGTCGTCTTGCCGACTCCCACGTCGCCCTGCAACAGCACGTGTCCGCGGGCGAACACCGCCATCGTGATCAACCGCAGGGCGCGCTGCTGCCCGATCACTGCGCGCGCCGCCAGCGACTCCAGCTGCAGCGCCCGCTCGCGCCAGTCGCTCAGCTGCGCGTCATTCAACTCCATGGGGCTCCTTCGCGGGTCTGGACGGACCCGATGAAAACGAGCATGTCAAAGCCATGAGACGAACACAAGCTGCGGGCTTCCCCGTGGTGCTCCGCAAAGGAGCAAATCAGACCTGCAGAGCTGTCGTCTTCTTGACCGTGCGCAGCACGAGCATCGAATTCGACCGCAGCACGCCCGGCAGGCGCATCAGCACCTGGGTGTGGAAGCGCTCCAGGTCGTCCGCATCCTTGTAGGTGAAGCGGATCAGGTAGTCGTTGGTGCCGGCGACGTAGAAGCAGTCGAGGATGCTCGGCACGTCGAGCACGGCCCGCTCGAAGGCCTCGATCGCCACCGTGGTCAGCCGCTCCAGGTTGACGATCGTGTAGCTGGTGCCCGGCTGGCCGACGGCGCGCGGGTTGATCAGTGCCACGTAGCCGGCGATCACCCCGCCGTCCTCGAGCTGCTTGACCCGTCGCAGGCAGGCTGAGGGCGACAGATGGACGCGCTGCGCGAGGTCCTGGTTCGAGACCCGGCCGTCGGTCTGGAGCTCGCGCAGGATGCTCCGGTCGACGGCATCGAGCTGCGCATCCGATTGCTTGCGATCCTGCTTGTTTGCCATCGTATTTCAGTATTTATTGATTTATTCGAATTTTATGCGAATCACGCGGGTTCATCCCGGCCGTTTGCGCAAGCACATTGCGTCACGCGACGACTAGACTGAAGTCCAGTGACACACCGCCGCGGCAGCATGCGTCGCGCGCTTGCAAGGACCGGTTCCATGACCACAGACCTCGACGCCTACTGGATGCCCTTCACCGCCAACCGGCAGTTCAAGAAGGCGCCGCGGCTGTTGTCCAAGGCCTCGGGCATGCATTTC
The DNA here is from genome assembly GCF_000576205.1 of Methylibium sp. T29. Taxonomy (NCBI): domain Bacteria; kingdom Pseudomonadati; phylum Pseudomonadota; class Betaproteobacteria; order Burkholderiales; family Sphaerotilaceae; genus Methylibium; species Methylibium sp. T29. The sequence continues at coordinate 43,094 of NZ_AZND01000006.1, forward strand.
TGGACGCCCGAGGGCCGCGAGGTGCTGGACGGCATCGCCGGGCTGTGGTGCGTCAACGCGGGCCACGCCCGCCCGAAGATCGTCGAGGCCATCCGTGCCCAGGCGCTGGAGCTCGACTTCGCTCCGCCCTTCAACATGGCTCACCCCAAGGCCTTCGAGCTGGCGGAGCGTCTGGTCCAGCTGACGCCGGCCGGGCTGAACAAGGTCTTCTACACGAACTCGGGCTCGGAGTCGGTCGAGACCGCGCTGAAGATGGCGATCGCCTACCACCGCGCCCGCGGGGAAGGCTCGCGCACCCGGCTGATCGGTCGCGAGCGCGGCTACCACGGCGTCAACTTCGGCGGCATTTCGGTAGGCGGCATGGTCGCCAATCGCAAGATGTTCGGATCGATGCTGACCGGCGTCGATCACATCCGCCACACACACGATCCGGCGCGCAACGCCTTCTCGATCGGCCAGCCGCAGCACGGCGCCGAACTGGCCGACGACCTGGAGCGTCTGGTGGCGCTGCACGACGCCAGCACGATCGCCGCAGTGATCGTCGAGCCGGTCGCCGGTTCCACCGGCGTGCTGCTGCCGCCGCAGGGCTACCTGGAGCGCTTGCGCGCGATCTGCGACAAGCACGGCATCCTGCTGATCTTCGACGAGGTGATCACCGGGTTCGGTCGCACCGGCGCGCCGTTCGCGGCACAGCGTTTCGGCGTTACGCCCGATCTGATGACGGTCGCCAAGGGTCTGACCAACGGCTGCGTGCCGATGGGTGCGGTGTTCGCGAAGCAGCACATCCACGATGTGTTCATGAACGGCCCGGAGCACCTGATCGAGTTCTTCCACGGCTACACCTACTCCGGCCACCCACTGGCCTGCGCCGCGGCGCTCGGCACGCTCGACACCTATGCCGAGGAAGGCCTGCTGACGCGCGCGTCGGAAATGGAGGCTTATTTCGCCGACGCGCTGCACAGCCTGAAGGGCCTGCCGCACGTGATCGACATCCGCAACATCGGGCTGGTCGGCGGCATTGAGCTGGCACCGATCGACGGCTCACCGGGCAAGCGCGCGTTCGACATCTTCCTCGAGTGCTGGGAACGCGGCGTGCTGATCCGCACCACCGGCGACACCGTGGCGCTGTCGCCGCCGCTGATCATCTCGAAGACGCACGTCGACCAGATCGTCGGCACGCTGGCCGACGCGCTGAAACGTGCGGGCTGAGCCCGCCCCGGCAGCCCCTTCTTCCCCTCGCGCAACCCCTTTCTCCGAGAGCACTGCCTAGCGCCTACCGTATGAGCCTCCTTCGCGCCGATCAGGACCTCACGCGAGACTCGTATTACGCCGCCACCGCGCCGCGTGAGGCGGATCTGCCGCCGTTGCAGGAGGACCTGACAGCCGATGTCGCGGTGGTCGGCGGTGGCCTGGCCGGCCTGTCGGCCGCCATCGAACTGGCCGATCGCGGCTTCAACGTGGTGCTGCTCGAGGCGCGGCAGATCGGCTGGGGGGCTTCCGGCCGCAACGGCGGCCAGGCGATCCATGGGCTGGCCTGCGACCAGTCGGAGATCGAGGCGCAACTCGGGCTCGCCGAGGCGCAGCGCATCTGGAACATGTCGATCGAGGCGCTCGACCTGATCCGCGCGCGCTGCCGCCGCTTTGCCATCGACTGCGACTGGCAGGACGGCTACCTGGGCCTGGCCGTCAATGCTCGCAAGGCGCGCGAACTGCAGACCTGGCACGAGCGCATGGCCAGCGTCTACGGCTACCCAATGCAGTGGATCGCTCCCGACGAACTGCCCCGCTGGATCGCCAGCCCGCGTTTCCACAGCGGCCTGCACGATGCGCGCTCCGGTCACCTGCACCCATTGAAGTACAGCCTGGGGTTGGCCCGCGCGGCGCGTTCACTCGGGGTGCGCCTGTTCGAGCACTCCGCGGTCACCGCGCTCGAACAGGCCGCGGCCCCCGGCACCTCCAGCACCGTGCGCACCGCGTACGGCAGCGTGCGGGCACGGCAGGTGCTGCTGGCTGGCAATGTCTACCTGCAGGAGCTCGCGCCGCAGATCGCACCGTCGCTCAACGCCCGCATCATGCCGGTCGGCACCTACATCGTGTGTTCCGAGCCGCTCGATCAGGCTCGCTGCGACGCCCTGATCCCGTCGCGCTCGGCGGTGTGCGACACCAACTTCGTGCTTGACTACTTCCGGCCGACCGCCGACGCCCGCCTGCTGTACGGCGGCCGCGTGAGCTACAGCACGGTGACTCCGGCGAACCTCGCGGCAGGCATGCAGCAGCGCATGGTCGCCACCTTCCCCCAACTCGCCGGCACGCGCATCGACCACGCCTGGGGCGGCTTCGTCGACATCTCGATGAATCGAGCACCCGATTTCGGGCGCCTGCCCGCACGCGGTGCGGGCGGCGGCGCGGCCACCGCGTCGAACATCTATTACCTGCAAGGCTTCTCCGGTCACGGGCTGGCGCTCACCGGGCTGGCCGGCCAACTGGTGGCCGAGGCGATGGCCGGCGACGCCTCGCGCTTCGACACCTTCGCACGCCTGAAACACCACGCCTTTCCCGGCGGCCGTCTGCTGCGCACGCCCGCGCTGGTGCTCGGCATGGCGTACTACCGACTGAAGGACGCCCTGTGATGCCCTTCCGCCCCCTCCTCCGTCCTGGCGAGACAGTCTGCTGCAGCCGTGGCATGCTGCTTGCACACCATGGCTGCATCCGGCATGCCTCGCACCCCGACTGTGCTCCTGTGCGACTCGCCTCATGAACCGCCCTGACCTCCCTCGCGCTCCGGCCCGCGCTGTCGTGCTGGTGCCGGCCTGCAACCGCATCATCGGCCTGCACCCCTTCCACGTGGCCGGGCAGAAGTACATCGACGCGGTTCGCCTGGCCGGCTGCCTGCCGCTGGTGGTGCCATCGGCCCAGGCGCACGAGATCGATGAGTTGCTCGACCTCGCCGACGGCGTGTTCCTGACCGGCTCGCCAAGCAACGTGCACCCGCGCCACTTCGACGAGGTGGTGCACGACCCCAGCCTGCCGCTCGACCCGGTGCGCGACGACTGGACGCTGCCGCTGATCCCGCGTGCGCTCGAGCGCGGCATCCCGCTGTTCGCCATCTGCCGCGGCTTCCAGGAAACCAACGTGGCCCTGGGTGGCACGCTGCACCAGGCGGTGCAGGAGCGGCCGGGACTGATGGACCATCGCTCTGACGACGCCCAGGCGGTGGACGTGCAGTACGGCCCGGCTCACGCCGTGAGCGTGGTCCCCGGCGGCCTGCTCGACACCCTGCTCGGCGGCGCCGACTTCAAGGTCAACAGCCTGCACGGCCAGGGCGTGAACCGCCTGGCCCCGGGGCTGCGCGCAGAGGCTACAGCCCCGGACGGCATCATCGAGGCTTTCAGCCTGCCTTCGGCGCCGGCCTTCAACCTCGGGGTGCAGTGGCACCCCGAATGGCAGGCGCGCGACAACCCGGTGTCGATGAAGCTGCTGCGCGCCTTCGGTGACGCCTGCCGCAGCTTCCGTGAACTCAACCGTGAATCCGTCCGCGAGCGTCCTCGCGTGCCCTAGATCCCTGCCAGGCTCCGCAACGACCGCGGAGCTCGATGCGACGGCGCGCCGCTCCCCTCCCAAAGCGCGCAGCGAATGAAACAGGTGACTTATGGTGGTCCGCGACAACTTCACATTCAGCGAACTCGAACAGTGGCTCAACGAACGCCGCGTGACGGAGATCGAGTGCCTCGTGCCCGATCTCACCGGCGTGGCACGCGGCAAGATCCTGCCGCGCGAGAAGTTCACCGAAGACCGCGGCATGCGGCTGCCCGAGGCGGTGGTCGCGATGGGCGTGACCGGCGAATTCCCGGAGGAAGGGCCGTACTACGACGTCATCAGCCCGACCGACCAGGACATGCACCTGCGTCCCGACCCGACCACGGTGCGTATCGTGCCCTGGGCGACCGACCCCACCGCGCAGGTGATCCACGACTGCTTCGACCGCAACGGCAAGCTGGTGCCGTTCGCGCCGCGTTCGGTGCTGCGCCGGGTCTGCGAGCTGTTCGAGTCCGAGGGCTGGAATCCGGTGGTCGCGCCCGAACTGGAGTTCTACCTGGTGGCGCGCAACACCGATCCCGACGTGCCGCTGAAGGCCCCGGTCGGCCGCAGCGGCCGCTCCGAGACCTCGCGCCAGGCCTACTCGATCGATGCGGTCAACGAGTTCGATCCGCTGTTCGAGGACGTGTACGACTACTGCGAGAAGATGGAGCTCAACGTCGACACGCTGATCCACGAAGTGGGTGCCGGCCAGATGGAGATCAACTTCTTCCACGCCCACCCGCTGGGTCTGGCCGACGAGGTGTTCTTCTTCAAGCGTACGGTGCGCGAGGCGGCGATGCGCCACAACATGTTCGCCACCTTCATGGCCAAGCCGATCGCCGGCGAGCCGGGCAGCGCGATGCACATCCACCAGAGCATCGTCAGCAAGGCCACCGGCCGCAACATCTTCAGCAATGCCGACGGCACGCCGAGCCAGGAGTTCTACTGGTACATCGGCGGCCTGCAGAAGTACGTGCCGGCGGCGATGGCGCTGTTCGCCCCCTACGTGAACAGCTACCGCCGCCTGGTGCGCTCGAACGCCGCACCGATCAACATCCAGTGGGGCACCGACAACCGCACCGTCGGCATCCGCTCGCCGGTCGCCACCGCGGCCGCCCGACGCATCGAGAACCGCGTCATCGGCGCCGACGCCAACCCCTACGCTGCGCTGGCCGCCACGCTGGCCTGCGGTTACCTGGGCATCAAGAACCGCATCGAGCCCACGCCGGAATGCAAGGGCGACGCCTACCTGGGCGACTTCCAGCTGCCGCGCAGCCTGGGCGAGGCGCTCGAGCTGCTGCGTGCCGAGAAGGATCTGGCCGAGGTGCTGGGCGAGTCCTTCGTCACCGTCTACACCGAGGTCAAGGAGATCGAGTACGCCGAGTTCATGAAGGTGATCTCACCGTGGGAGCGTGAACACCTCCTCCTGCACGTCTGACCGAGCGGAGCGAACGAAATGAGCCGAACCACGCAAGACTGGCAGGCCGCCGACGCGGCGCACTTCCTGCACCCCTTCACCGACTTCGACGCCCTGGCGAAGAAGGGCTCGCGCATCATCGAGCGAGCCGAGAACATCTACCTCTGGGACAGCGAGGGCCACAAGATCCTCGACGCGATGAGCGGGCTGTGGTGCGTCAACGTCGGCTACGGCCGGCAGGAACTGATCGACGCCGCGACCGCCCAGCTCAAGCAGTTGCCCTTCTACAACGCCTTCTTCCAGACCGCCACCCCGCCGGCGATCGAGCTGGCGGAGCTGCTGAGCGAGGTGACGCCGCCGCAGTTCAGGCACGTGTTCTTCTCGGGCTCCGGCTCCGAGGGGAACGACACCGTGGTGCGCATGGTGCGTCGCTACTGGGACGTGCTCGGGCAGCCCAAGCGCAAGGTGATCATCAGCCGAAACAATGCCTACCATGGCTCGACGATGGCCGGCGCCTCGCTCGGCGGCATGAGCGGCATGCACGCCCAGGGCGGCCTGCCGATCCCCGACATCACCCACATCGAGCAGCCCTACTGGTACGAGCTGGGCCGCCCGCAGGGTCTGAGCCGCGACGACTTCGGACGCCTTGCTGCAAGCTGGCTGGAGAAGAAGATCCTCGAGGTCGGGCCCGAGCGCGTGGCCGCCTTCATCGGCGAGCCGGTCCAGGGCGCCGGCGGCGTGATCATCCCGCCGGCCACCTACTGGCCCGCCATCCAGGCGATCTGCGACAAGTACGGCATCCTGCTGGTGTCCGACGAGGTGATCTGCGGCTTCGGCCGCACCGGCCGCTGGTGGGGCTGCGAGACCATGGGCACCCGCCCCGACCTGATGACCTTCGCCAAGGGCGTGACCTCCGGCTACATCCCGCTGGGCGGCGTGATGGTCGGCGAGCGTGTCGCCCGGGTGCTGATCGAACAGGGCGGCGAGTTCAACCACGGCTATACCTACAGCGGCCATCCGGTGGCCTGCGCCGTGGCCCTGGCGAACATCCGCCTGATCCAGCGCGAGCGGCTGGTGGACCGGGTGCGCGACGACCTCGGCCCCTACCTGGCCCAGCACTTCGAGGCGCTGAAGGCCCATCCGCTGGTCGGCGACGCCGAGACCTGCGGCCTGATGGGGGCGGTGATGCTGGCCAGGGACAAGGCCAGCGGCACGCCATTTGCATCCGATCTGGAGGTCGGCATGGTCTGCCGTGGGCACTGCTTCGGCAACGGGCTGATCATGCGCGCGGTTGGCGACAGAATGATCATCGCGCCACCGCTGGTGATGACCCGCGACCAGATCGACGAGATGATGGTGCTGATCAAGCGTTGCCTGGATCTGACATGGGCGGACGTCAAGGCCCGGGGCTGGGTCTGACCGAATTGCCTGGGGGTCATCGTCTCGGGGAAGCTGTGCGTTAGCGCGTTGCGTTCTTACTTTGTCTTTGTCTCAACCCGGAGGATTCCATATGAAGCTGTTGTCGTCGCGCCGTGCGGTCGGTGCCCTGGGCCTGGTCGCCAGCGTCGCTGCCGCGTGCGGCCTGCTGAGCAGCCCGGTGCATGCTCAGGAGGAGAAGGTCCTCAATGTCTACAACTGGTCCGACTACATTGCCGAGGACACGCTGGCCAACTTCGAGAAGGAAACCGGCATCAAGGTTCGCTACGACAACTTCGACAACAACGAGATCGTCCATGCCAAGCTGGTGGCCGGCAAGACCGGCTACGACGTGGTGGTGCCCTCCTCCTACTGGGCCAAGCTGCAGGCCGACGGCGGCCTCCTGCAGAAGCTGGACAAGGCGCAGCTGCCGAATCTGAAGCACCTCGACCCGGCGCTGCAGGAGCAGCTCGCCAAGCTCGACCCGGGCAACCAGTACCAGGTCAACTGGCTGTGGGGCTACACCACCGTCGGCATCAACGTCGACAAGGTCAAGGCCGCCCTGGGCAACCTGCCGATGCCCGACAACGCCTGGGACCTGGTCTTCAAGCCGGAGTACATCTCCAAGCTCAAGAGCTGCGGCGTGAGCATGCTGGACTCCGCCACCGAGGTGGTCCCGGCGGCCCTGCACTACCTGGGCAAGCCCGCGTACAGCAAGAACCAGGCTGACTACGCCGGCGTCGCACCGCTGCTCAAGAGCGTGCGGCCCTACGTGACGCTGTTCAGCTCGTCCGGCTACATCAACGACATGGCCAACGGCTCGATCTGTCTTGCACTGGGTTGGTCGGGCGACATCAACATCGCGAGGCAGCGCGCCATCGACGGCAAGACCGGCCAGAAGATCGAGGCCCTGATCCCGAAGACCGGCGGCGTGCTGTTCTTCGATGTGATGGTGATCCCGGCCGATGCCCCGCACCCCGGCAATGCCCACAAGTTCATCAACTACATCCTGCGGCCCGAGGTGGCGGCCAGCCTGACCAACAAGGTGTTCTACGCCAACCCGAACAAGGAATCGAAGAAGTTCGTCAAGCCCGAGATCGCCGGCAATGCCACCGTGTTCCTGAACGAGGCCGACCTGAAGAAGATGGCCGCGCCCGACAGCATCGGCAGCGACATCCGGCGGACCATGACGAGGCTGTACACGTCGTTCAAGACCGGCATCTGACCGTTCGGCCATAACGAGGGAGGGCGTGATGGCGAACGACAACGGCGGCGCAAAGGCCGCCAGCGGCTACCTGCAGATCCAGGACGTGGTGAAGGACTTCGGCGGCGGTGCCGTCGCGGTCAACCACGTCAGCATCGACATCGCCCAGGGCGAAATCTTTGCGCTGCTGGGCTCGTCGGGCTGCGGCAAGACCACGCTGCTGCGGATGCTGGCGGGCTTCGAGACGCCGACGTCCGGGCGCATCGTGCTCAACGGGCAGGACCTGGCCGGCATGCCGCCCTACGAGCGGCCGATCAACATGATGTTCCAGTCGTATGCGCTGTTCCCGCACCTCACGGTGTGGGACAACATCGCGTTCGGCCTGCGTCGCGACGGCATGCCCCGGGATGAGGTCGCGCAGCGGGTCGACGCGATGCTCAAGCTGGTCCAGCTCGGCAAGTACGGCAAGCGCAAGCCGCACCAGCTCTCGGGTGGTCAGCAGCAGCGCGTCGCGCTGGCGCGCAGCCTGGCCAAGCGGCCCAAGCTGCTGCTGCTCGACGAGCCGCTCGGCGCGCTCGACAAGAAGCTGCGCGAGGAAACGCAGATCGAGCTGGTCAACATCATCGAGGAGGTCGGCGTGACCTGCGTGATGGTGACGCACGACCAGGAAGAAGCCATGACCATGGCCTCGCGCATCGCGATCATGAGCGAGGGCAAGGTGCTGCAGGTCGGTGCGCCGGCCGACGTCTACGAGACGCCGGCCACGCGCTTCGTGGCCGACTTCATCGGCAACGTGAACCTGATGGAAGGGACACTGAGCGAGGACCACCCCGATCACGTGGTGATCTCCTGCAAGGACTGCAGCCACCTCGTCGGTCACGGCATCACCGGTACCGAGGGCATGACGGTCAGCGTCGCGGTGCGACCCGAGAAAATCGGCCTCGGCCCCGACGAACCACCGGGCCCGCACAACCGCGCGCGCGGCACGATCAAGGACCTGTCCTACTTCGGCAGCTTCACCGTCTACCACCTCCAGCTCGACAGCGGCGCCGTGCTGAAGATCAGCCAGAGCAACGTCGAGCGGCATCGCGACGTCGAGCTGACCTGGGGCGACACCGCCTGGGCCTCGTGGTCGCCGTCGTCGCAAGTGGTGCTGACGCAATGAGCGGCGGCCCCGACCTGATGGCGAGGGTACGGCAGGTGCCGCTGCTGGGGCGTCTGGCCGGCCTGCTGGGCGGCCGGCGCTCCGTCATCGGCATCCCCTACGTCTGGCTGCTGGTGTTTTTCCTGTTTCCGTTCCTGATCGTCATGAAGATCAGCGTCTCCGAAATGGAGAACGTGCACTTCAAGGACCTGATCACGGTCAGCGACGGCGTGATGAACCTGTCGCTGAAGTTCAGCAACTACATCTACATCACGCAGGACGACCTCTATTTCTCCACTTACCTGTCGAGCCTGAAGTACGCCGCCGTCACGACGGTGCTGTGCCTGGCGATCGGCTACCCCTTCGCCTACTTCATGGCGCGCGCCAAGGCGACGCTGCAGCCGGCGCTGCTGATGCTGGTGATGTTGCCGTTCTGGACCTCGTTCCTGCTGCGCGTCTACGCGTGGAAGGGGCTGCTGGGCGAGAACGGCTGGGTCGCCGACCTGTTGATCGCGCTGCGCATCGACACCTGTTGCTGGCCGGCGGCCTGATTCCCTCGCTCGGCAAGTTCATGAACTCGCCGTTCTCGCTGGTGATCGGCATGGTCTACACCTACCTGCCGTTCATGATCCTGCCGCTGTACGCGAACCTGTCCAAGATGGACCTGCGGCTGCTGGAGGCGGCCACCGACCTGGGCGCCACGCCGGCCACAGCCTTCTGGAAGATCACCGTGCCGCTGTCCAAGGCCGGCATCATCGCCGGCTCGATGCTGGTGTTCATCCCCTGCGTCGGCGAGTTCGTGATTCCCGAACTGCTGGGCGGGCCGCAGACGCTGATGATCGGCCGCGTGCTGTGGGACGAATTTTTCAGCAACAACGACTGGCCGATGGCATCGACCGTCGCGGTGGTGATGATCCTGCTGATCATCGTGCCGCTGGCGATCTTCAACCGCTACCAGGCCCAGACGCAGGAGGCCCGGCGATGAGCAGCGGACGCCGTACCCTGTTCGGCGCCGGCTTCGCGCGGCTGTTCGCCCGGGGCTGGCTGGGCGCCGGCTACCTGTTCCTGTACCTGCCGATCGTCGCGCTGGTCATCTACTCGTTCAACGATTCGCCGCTGCCCAGCGTCTGGGCCGGCTTCACGCTGAAGTGGTACGCCAAGCTCGCCACCGACAACGAGATGCTCTCGGGCCTGTGGCTGAGCCTGAAGATCGCCTTCTTCACGGCCTGCGGCTCGGTGGTGCTCGGCACGCTGGCGGCCTTCGCGCTGGTGAAATACACGCGCTTTCGCGGCCGCACGCTGTTCGGCGGCATGGTGAGCGCGCCGCTGGTGATGCCCGAAGTGATCGTCGGCCTGTCGCTGCTGCTGATGCTGGTGTCGGTGCAGCGTGCGCTGGGCTTCCCGGAGCGCGGCACGCTGACCATCTGGCTCGGCCACCTGCTGCTCGGGATGGCCTACGCCACCGTCGTCGTGCAGGCGAGATTGCAGGAACTCAACCCGCAGCTCGAGGAAGCGGCGATGGACCTGGGCGCGCGGCCGGCGCAGGTGTTCACGCTGGTCACGCTGCCGATGATCGCGCAGTCGCTGGTCTCGGCGTGGCTGCTCACCTTCACCATCTCGCTCGACGACGTGGTGTTGTCGGCCTTCCTGTCCGGGCCGGGCTCGACCACGATGCCGCTGGTGATCTTCTCGCGCGCGCGCCTGGGCGTGAATCCCAGCGTCAACGCAATGGCGACCGTGATCATCACCATCGTGTTCATCGGTGTGATCACGGCGAGCTACCTGATCGCCCGCGCCGAGCGCGAACGCAGCCGCGCCATGGCGCAGGCGCAACGCGACGGCGGCTGACGAATCCCTGCCACCCCGAAGAAAACCGAACAACCGTCAACAGGAGTCCCGACCGATGAAGAACCTGCAATCCACGGCGCTTGTGCTCGCGCTGGCCGCGGCCTTCCCCGCCGCCCGGGCGCAGAGCAATGCCGACCTCCTCAAGGAACTGCAGTCGCTGAAGGACCGCGTGACCGAGCTCGAGAGCAAGCTCAAGTCGGCCGAGAGCAAGGCCGCCGCACCGGCCGCGGCGCCCGCCGCAGCGCAATGGGGCATGACGCCGGAGCAGGCGCAGGAGTTCGCGCGCGTTCAGGTCAAGACCGAGTCGATCGAGGACAACCTCGAGGCCTGGGGTTTCAAGGGCCTGACGATCACCGGTTACGTGGAGCCGGTCTTCATCTACAACCAGCGCCAGGACCGCGCAGGTTTCCAGTTCCTCAACCAGCAGGGTGACGGCTATTTCTACGACACGTCCTACATGGGCGCGGCGTCGATCGACTTCACCAAGGAAACCGACAGCGGTACGCGCTGGAAGCTCACCCTGACGCCGAACCGCGGCGTCGGTGCCGCCATCGACGGCCTGAGCATCGTGCAGGAGGCCTCGGTCTCGGTGCCGCTCGGCGACCTGCAGACGCGGCTGATCGCCGGTCAGATTCCGGACTGGTCAGGCTACGAGTACCAGCAGCCCACGCTCAACCCCTTTACCACCCACAACCTGCTGTACGACTTCACGCTGCCGCTCGGCTACACCGGCGTCGGACTCGACGTGACCAGCGGCAAGTGGTGGATGCGCGGCATGATCGCCAACGTCAACGCCACCCAGCGCGGCCCGGGCGAGAAGTCGCCGGCGCTGGTCTACCGCGTCGACTACTCCAAGGGCGAGTTCAACGGCTTCGGCTTCGCCGGCCTGCACGGCAAGTCACCGAACTTCAATACCGGCTACAACACCATGGCCCACCTGTTCGAGGTGGACGGCTACTTCATCCGCGGTGACTGGACGGTCCAGGGTCAGCTCAGCTACGGCCAGCAGAAGGAAGGCGCGGTCACGCCCGATGCCTCGGGCCGTTACCGCGATGCGCGCTGGTACGGCGTCTCGGGCCTCGCCGGCTACGCGATCACGCCGCGATTGCAGGGCCTCGTGCGCGCCGACTATCTCAAGAACGAGAAGAACGGCGGCGGTCTGTACACCTACAACGGCTACTCGTTCATCGATGAGAACGGCTTGCTGGTCTACGGCAACGACGGCCGCAACGGCATCGGCCCGGATCTCGCCGGTGACCTGGACCGCGGCGCGAACCGCTACGCGCTGACAGTGGGCCTGAAGTACGCACTCAACCAGAACACCACGCTGAAGGCGGAGTACCGCTTCGACGGCGCGGATCGCGCCGTGTTCGAGGATGTCGACGGCGGCGGCTTCAAGAAGACCAACCAGCTGCTCGGGGCCTCGATCGTCGTGTTCTTCTGAACCGTGTCCTGCCGCGGCCCCGGCTGCGGCAGGACCCTCCAACCATGGTCCGGCGCCCTCTCCCCTTCCACACCGCCGCCACCGCCGCCGAGCCGGGCGGTCCGGCGCCGGAGCGGCGGCTGCGCGGCGATCCGCGCTTCGAGACGCTGAACCACTACACCGATCCGAGCGGACAGTTCTTCTCCGGCGTCTGGTCGGGTGGCATCGGCGCCTGGCGCGTGGTGTACGCGGACCATGAGGAGGAGTTCTGCCAGCTGCTCGAAGGCGAAGTGCAGCTCACCGATGCCGACGGCGCGCAGACCCGCCTGAAAGCCGGCGACGCCTTCGTGGTGCCGGGCGGCTACCAGGGTGTGTGGGAGAACCTCACGCCGGTGAAGAAACTGTACGCGATCATGATCCTGAAGGAGACCCCATGACCACCGCCACGATCGACTGGCATGCCCGCTCCGCCGCCCTGACGTTGGATGGGCGCGCCGTGATCGGCGGCGAGCGCCATCCGGCACGGGCCGGCGAATCCTTCGACTGCATATCGCCGATCGACGGCCGCGTGCTCGGTCGCGTGGCGCGTGGCCAGTCGGCCGACATCGACGACGCGGTCGCCTCGGCACGTGCCGCCTTCGACGACGGCCGCTGGTCGCGGCGCCCCCCGGCCGCGCGCAAGCGCGTGCTGCAGGCCTTCGCCGAGAAGATCCTCTCCGCGAAGGAGGAACTCGCGCTGCTCGAGACGCTGGACATGGGCAAGCCCATCCAGTATTCGCTCAGCGTCGACGTGCCCTCCACCGCACGCTGCATCGCCTGGTATGCCGAGGCGATCGACAAGGTGTACGACGAGATTGCGCCCACCGGGCCCGGCGCGCTGGCGCTGATCCGTCGCGAGGCGATGGGCGTGATCGGCGCCATCGTGCCCTGGAACTACCCGATGATCATGGCCGCCTGGAAGCTCGGCCCCGCGCTGGCGGCCGGCAACTCGGTGGTGCTCAAGCCCAGTGAGAAGAGTCCGCTGACCGCGCTGCGCCTGGCCGAACTGGCGCTGGCTGCAGGCTTGCCACCCGGCGTGTTCAACGTGGTGCCCGGTTATGGCCACGAGGCCGGCGAGGCGCTGGCGCTGCACCCGCAGGTCGACGCGATCGGCTTCACCGGCTCCACCCGCGTGGGTCGCAAGATGCTGGAGTACGCCGGGCGCAGCAACCTCAAGCGCGTCTACAACGAGCTCGGCGGCAAGAGCGCCTTCCTGGTGTTTCCCGACTTCGATGACCTCGACCGCTGCGCCGCCACCGTGGCCGGCAGCATGTTCTTCAACCAGGGCGAAAGCTGCAACGCGCCCTCGCGGCTGCTGGTGCACGAGAGCATCGCCGACGACTTCGCGAGGCGCGTCGCCGCAGAGGCGCCGCAGTACCGACCCGCCGACCCGCTGGACGCCAAGACCGTGATGGGCGCGCTGGTCGACGACGGCCAGCTGCGCACGGTCATGGGCTACATCGATGCCGGACGGTCCGAAGGGGCCACCGTGCTGGCCGGGGGCACGCAGGCGCGCACCGACAGCGGCGGCTACTACGTCGAGCCCACGGTCTTCGACGGTGTGCGCAACGACATGAAGATCGCACGCGAGGAGATCTTCGGGCCGGTGCTGTCGATCATCCGCTTCAAGGACGAGGCCGAGGCGATCCGCCTCGCCAACGATTCGCCGTACGGCCTGCAGGCCAGCGTGTGGAGCTCGCACATCGATCGTGCGCACCGTGTCGCCGCATCGCTGCGTGCCGGTACGGTGCACGTGAACCAGTACGACGAGGACGACATCACCGTGCCCTTCGGTGGTTTCAAGCAGAGCGGCAATGGCCGCGACAAGTCGCTGCACGCCTTCGACAAGTACACGGAGCTGAAGACGACCTGGCTGCGCATCAACGCGGCCTGAAGACCTTGTTGGGGCCGCGTCGCCCACCAAGCAGGCAGAGGAGACGAGCATGAAGATCTCGCGCAACGAACAGCTGATGGCCCGCAAGGCGGCCGCCACGCCGCGCGGCGTGGGCGTGATGGCCGGCTTCTTCGCCGACCGCGCCGAGAACGCGCTTCTGTGGGACGTGCAGGGCCAGCGCTACATCGATTTCGCCGGTGGCATCGCGGTGCTCAACACCGGCCACCGCCATCCGAAGGTGGTGGCTGCCATCGAGGCCCAGCTGCAGCGCTTCACGCACAGCTGCTACCAGGTCGTGCCCTACGAGAGCTACGTCGCGCTGGCCGAGAAGCTCAACGCCATGACGCCCGGCAAGCACGCCAAGAAGACCGCCTTCTTCTCGACCGGCGCCGAGGCGGTGGAGAATGCCGTCAAGATCGCCCGCGCCCACACCCGGCGCGGCGGCGTGATCGCCTTCGGCGGTGCCTTCCACGGCCGCTCGCTGTTCGCGGTGGCGCTGACCGGCAAGGTGCAGCCCTACAAGGCCGGCTTCGGCCCCTTCCCGCCGGAGATCTACCACGCCCCCTTCCCTTGCCACGGCGCCTCGCTCGATGCGGCGAAGAAGGCGGTCGAGCAACTCTTCAAGGCCGACATCGAGCCCAGCCGCGTCGCGGCCATCGTGTTCGAGCCGGTGCAGGGCGAAGGCGGCTTCAACGTGATCCAGGCCGAGGCGGTGAAGTGGCTGCGCAAGCTGTGCGACGAGCACGGCATCGTGATGATCGCCGACGAGGTGCAGACCGGCTTCGGTCGCACCGGCAAGATGTTCGCGATGCAGCACTTCAACGTCGTGCCCGACCTGCTCGTCAGCGCCAAGAGCCTGGCCGCCGGCCTGCCGCTGTCGGCGGTGACCGGCAGCGCCGAGATCATGGACGCACCGGCCCCGGGTGGTCTGGGCGGCACCTATGCCGGCAACCCGCTGGCCATCGCCGCGGCCCACGCCGTGATCGAGGTGATGGCCGAGGAGAAGCTGCCCGAGCGCGGGCAACAGCTCGGCAACGAGCTCAAGACCCTGCTCAACGGCCTGCGGGCCGAGGTCCCGCAGATCGCCGACGTGCGCGGGCTGGGTGCGATGGTCGCGGTCGAGTTCCAGCACCCCAAGACCCAGGCGCCCGACGCCGACATGACCAAGCGCGTACAGGCCGAGGCGCTGCGCCGACACCTCATCCTGCTGAGCTGCGGCGTCGACGGCAACGTGCTGCGCTTCCTGTTCCCGCTGACCATCGAACATGCGGTGTTCGGCGAGGCCCTGGGCATCCTCAGCGATGCGCTGAAGGCAGCCTCGCGTGGCTGACGCGCCCAGTTCGCTCGCCGAGTTCGCACGCTCGGCGGGCGCGTCGCTCGCCGCCGAGGGCGTGCACACGCTGCTGGTGCAGTTCACCGACCTGCACGGCGTCGCCAAGGGCAAGCTGGTGCCGCTGCACCAGTTGGAGACCGTGCTGACCGATGGCGCCGGATTCGCCGGCCCGTCGATCTGGGGCACCGGCCTGCCGCGCACCGGCCCCAGGGCCGAGTACTACGCACGCGGTGACGCCGCCACGCTGCAGGCGTTGCCTTGGATGCCCGGTGTCGCTCGCCTCGTCGGCGACGGCTTCGTCAATGGCGGCGCCTTCGATGCCTGTCCACGCCAGGTGCTCAAGCGCGCCACGGCCCGCCTCGCCGCGCGCGGCTGGACGCTGCAGACCGGCATCGAGCCCGAGTTCTTCCTGCTCCGCCGCGAGGGCACGCGCTACGTGCCGGCCGACGATGCCGACCGGCTCGACAAGCCGAGCTACGACCTGAAGAGCCTGCCGCGCCAGCAAGGCTTCCTGCAGGCGCTGCGCGTCGCACTCGAAGGTGCTGGCTTGCAGGTCCTGCAGATCGACCACGAGGACGCCCACGGCCAGTACGAGCTGAACTTCCGCCACGACGAGGCACTGCGCAGCGCCGACCATGTGATGCTGTTCAAGCTGGCCGCGCACGCGCTCGCCGAACAGCGTGGCTGCGTGTTCTCGATGATGCCCAAGCCCTTCGCCAACCAGCCGGGCAGCGGGCTGCATTTCCACGTGTCACTGTGGGACGCTGGGCGTTGCCTGTTCGACGCGGCCGATGCCGCCGAGCCACTGTCGCGGCTCGGACGACAATTCGTCGCCGGTGTGCTGGCCCACAGCGCGGCGCTGTGCGCGCTGGCCGCGCCCACGGTCAACAGCTACAAGCGCCTGGTGGTGGGCGAATCGCTGTCGGGCACCAGCTGGGCGCCCGCTTACGTGGCGCACGGCCCGAACAACCGCACGGCGCTGGTGCGCACGCTTGCCGGCCGCTTCGAGTGGCGCGTGCCGGATGCCTCGGCCAATCCTTACCTGGCGACCGCGGCGCTGATTGCGGCCGGGCTGGACGGCATCGACCGCGAGCTCGATCCCGGCCCGGCCTGCACCGACGACCTGTTCGCGCTGAGCCTGGCCGAGATCCGGACTCGCAGGATCGCGATGCTGCCGCAGAGCCTGGGCGAGGCGGTTGACGCGTTCGAGGCCAGCGAGCTGCTGCACGGCGCGCTCGGCGACACGCTGCACCGCGAGTTCGTGCGGCTCAAGCGCGCCGAGTGGATCGACTACGCCCGCCACGTCAGCGACTGGGAACACGCGCGCTACGGCGCGACGTTCTGAGCCTCGCCCCGCCGGCAGACCGAGGCTCAAGTCCGGCGCGGCGGGGCCGATGACGCGGGAATACTCCGGACAGACCCATGGCAGCGTGGTGGCATCGATTCGTGCGAGTTCGCGGCGGCCCGCCCCCGGCCCGCCCTGCTCCGCTGCCCGTTTCGCCGGCCGTCGCTGCCGCCGTGGCGGCCGCTGTGCCGCGGCTGGACCTCGATGACCCGCTCGACGAACTGGCAGCCCCACCGCTGCTGCCCTGGCTGCTGGCGCTCGAGTCGGTCGTGGAGCAGGCCGACCCGACCCTGCAGGAGCGGCGCGCGCTGCGCGTCGTCGATGCGCTGATCCAGCGCCCCGAGGCGCCGCTCGAGCTGATTCCGCGCGCCCGCACCGTCATTCCCCATCTGTTGGCCCTGCTGCGCCGCCCCGATTGCGCGCTGCCGGCGCTGGCCGAGCAGGTCGGCCGCGACCTGGTGCTCACCGCCGAGGTGATGCGTGCGGCACGCAGCGCCGCGCTGGTGCGTCCGGTGGCCGCCGCGG